>CAQBGY010000396.1 GCA_948759685.1 uncultured Eubacterium sp. | reverse complement strand
GCAAATGAGGCAAAAACAAATATCTGTAATAACAACCAAATAATCATCATTAACAAACTCCCTCCGGTCACACAAACCAGCAAGTTATATAAAACGCCTATGTATTTCTTTATATACCTCATTTTAAATCTTAAAAGGTTGGAAATTTCTGCCGCCTGTTCTGCATAAAGAAAATATGTTCTTCACGCCCACGGGTCAGATCGCGTAACCAGAACAATGCATTGTCAGGCACAATCCAGTCCAAACAGGTAGTATCAGCCCGCTGTTTTCCCAAACTCTTCCATCCTTCAGTACCGGCATGACAGAACAACTCATAAATATCACCCGGAGAAATAAAATTGTCATCATTCCGGGGCATATACTCCAGGCAATCTATAACTGCGACACGGCCCAAATCAACAACAACCTCCCCTCCTTTGTCTAAAGACAGATAATAAGAAAGAGGATCACCATCCGCCACGTGCTTTGCCAGCACATGCATATTTCCTTTTTCCGTAGGACTCCCCCAAACCGCTATCGGAGAAACAGCCTTTCCATTGGCATAAAATGTCATTTCCGCCAGTTCCGCACATTTATCATTGTCAGCCTTATATCTTATGTAACGGCACTTAACCGACTTATTCAGAAAGATTCTATTCCTTGCTATCACGGGAGTATCCGCTATCTCATATAATGTCTTTCCATCTTCAAAATTTTTCGTCATACTTCCCTCAAAAGTACCTCCCACCACATGGCCCATAAAGCTGCGCAACCAACCATATACCGGATATTTTCTATACAAACGAACCTTTACTGTTTTCTCCCAATCCGGAAGAAACGTATTTATTTCTCCACCTGCAAACCAAAAGGGGAAGCCGGAAGAATAATAATTGCCTTTGGTATATTTCATGGGAAGATATACCAGTTCCGATTCTAGATTAGGTATTTCCATCTTGCCGCTTGCCGAGCGTGCACAGGCACAACTCCACCAATGCGCTTCGTGGAAATGGGCCAGATAACAAACCTCATCATCAGGAATACCGGTAAGTATGCGTAACGTATCCGGATAATATGCATAACTGACATCTTTCATATAAGGGTGATAGAATAAAAGCGGCATTGATTTCCAATCATCTCCCAGATGTGCTGCCTTTTCTTCTTGAAAACCATACATGGGCCTGTAAACCTTGCCACGTTTATACCCTCCCGTATCCCTACTCCCCCTTACAGCCTCCGAAGCTATATACCAAATAGGTACATCGCGCCCTGTCGTGTCACGAACAACATTCCACACATGTCCCCCTCTGGCATCCGTATCTTCCATACAAGGAATGCCGACAGCCCGAAATGCATAAGTCACTATATCCGCCGCATCCACGCAACTACCATATCGATGGCTGAATAAATATCTGGGACCGATATGAGGCAGTTCAAAGTCTTCACAATAAATAAAGACAGGTTCTTGTAGATGCCTGCTTACCAAATTCGCGGCCTCCACCACATCGCCGCCTTTATATATGGAATCTAATAAATATCCATATTTCTTTTCATAAAGTTCACGCCATTCTTCCAGCGGTTCATCCCCTATACGATAAGGCAACAAGTATTCACAAAAATCTTCAAATGAAAGAGAACGGTTCCATGGACGTTTCTGCCAATTATCAAAAGCACGGTCTATATTGTCTATCAAGTATTCGGCTGTGATAATATGGGCATCATATATTTTAAGAAGATTACGATAGGTATAATGCCCCCAACGTCTGGCATAAGTCTGGTCTATTTGTCCGAAAGGACTATAATAAGTACGTACACGCTTCACACTATCCATTTCACCTCCCTGTTGGTAGGAATAGCAATGAGGCATATTCCGTATCAAAAATTTAGCCGCTTCCAATTTTAAAGAATCATAGGTATAATGCTGAAGCAGTATCTCCAATTCCAAACGATTAGAAGTAGCAAAATCTAAAGCATGTTTCAATTGTTTCTGCTCAAAAGAAGAGTGGGCACAAGAGATACATACTAATGAAAAAAGGACAAGGAGTCTTGCTAAGAACATAATATTATTCATTTGTTAATTTGGTGGAATAGTATAATTTACCCCTGCGAAAACATAAATTAAAACTAAACTCAAAACACACCTTATTCTTCCCGCTATCTGATACAATCTAAAACACAGGAATTAAATTATGTACCTGAGTAAAACTACATTTCAACCAGTCTGAAAAATCAGACTCAATTGATATTTTTAGTTTCAATAATTAGTTACTTCATCTTATTTTCAGAAAAGGAGAGAATAAGGATTCACACTTACAATAAAATAAAGATACTATATTTGTCATCGTACTTTACTAAATAGTTCATTAAATTCAAGTGCTACTACAGAAGGATTTAAATTTTCCTCAAAGGATTCCACATCCTTATTTTCCCATATATACCCCAAACAATATAATTTATTATCATTAGACAAATACTGAGTATTAAACAAATAGGATTCTGCAGAAATTCCACCATCAATTTTGATGATAACTTCCTCTTGCAAATTCTTACTAATAATCCAATAATAAACCTCTGGGATTCGTTCACCTTCATTGTTCAATAAAACATTTAAAAATATATAATCATGATTTTCCAAATAATTTATAATAGATGCATAGTTAGAACGCTGCAATTCTTCTATAACTTCCATGCCCGATAATTCATGTAATTTCTTAGGCAGCTTATAATTAGGAAAGTCCATAGCATATGATAAGTCCAATTTCCCATTTTCTATCGTATACAAATCATGATTTAGCGACTCATGAAACGTCAACCATTCTCCATTTCTTCCAAAATTATTCTCTACCATCGGAAGCATATTAGACTTTTGATGAAGATAATATGCCACATTGGCGATTTTTTCATCTGTACGAATCATTTTAGCATCGCCATAGGTAGTATTGTTACCTACATAAAACCAATAATTCTGCCTATCATCTATGGTAAAAGAAAACGCAGGATAAAAAACCTCTTTCTTGTACAAAAACTCTCCCTCAAAAGTATAACAAAAAATTCCTCCATCTGATAATACTTCTAAAACTTTACTTTTCTGATTAACAACGACATCATAAACACTAGTATATTCACCAGGACCATTCCCTATATGTCCGATATAACCGGAAAATTGTCCTTCACTAGTAAAGCTGAGTATAGATGATTCTGAATTTTTTGAATATATAATCCAGCCATTATCAACTCTAATTATAGATGAATTACGATCGACCATACTAGAATCTGAAAAACTAAGAACCGTTATATGCTTACTCAAAGTCAGTTTACTCTGCTCAAGTGTGATCGCTTCTGTTGCATTAAAAACATAGTCAAATATTTTCTTTTGTTTTACACTACATGAAGCAAAAAGAAATAAAAAAGATATCAACACAAACTTTTTCATTATATAAAGCTTAAAAGTTTAAATAAGCTCCAATCCAATGACGTGTATGAATTGGAGCTATTTCAAATTTATATCATAACATCACTTTATCTGCACGGTCTTCGACAACTTTCCGCAGTTCTTCTTGAAGTACACATATAATTCATATCCAATGGTGTACAATACCCCATAGTTTGGTATCTATTTGTTGTCGAAGATTCATCACTTGCCAATGCTTCCACATTAGCCAGAGCCAAATCAGACATTACATCCGATTTCTGAGCGTTATACACATTAAATCCTGCTATCAAAGCAAATGCAGCAACTATAGTTGCTTTCAAAATATTCTTTTTCATCTTGTTTTTAGGTTTAAAGATGATTATTTACTTGCATTTTCATCTTATTCTCGAAAAGCAAAGAATAAGATTTCACATTTAAAATAAAAAGACTATATTAGTCATTCCATGTTACCTAAACAGCCCATTTAATTCAAGTGCTACAACAGAAGGATTTAGATTTTCCTCATAAGATTCCACATCCTTATTTTCCCATATATACCCCAAACAATATAACTTATCATCATTAGATAAATACTGAGTATTAAACAAATAGGATTCTGCAGATATTTCAGCATCAATTTTGATAACAACTTCCTCTTGCAATTTCTTACTGATAATCCAATAATAAACCTCTGGAATCCGTTCACCTTCATTGTTCAATAAAACATTTAAAAATATATAATCATAATTTTCCAAATAATTTATAATAGATGCATAGTTAGAACGCTGTAATTCTGCTATAACTTCCATGCCCGATAATTCATG
>CAQBGY010000395.1 GCA_948759685.1 uncultured Eubacterium sp. | reverse complement strand
TTGACTGGTTTGTCAAGTGTTTTTGAGAAAAAAGTGGGTGATTTTTGAAAAATAGATTCTGAAAGCCCCATGAAATAAGGGCTGAAGATTCCGAGAAGTTATTTTTTGATAAAGGAGGTTATCAATTTATGGAAATTTTAAGAGTTGAGAATTTGTGCAAAACTTATGGTAAAGGGGAAGTAGAAGTAAACGCCTTAAAAAATGTGTCTTTCTCCCTTGAAAAAGGCGAATTTGCCGCTGTTGTGGGCGAATCCGGTTCTGGAAAAAGCACCTTGCTAAACTGTATCGGTGCTTTAGATATGCCAACTTCGGGTTCCATTTTTATTGACAGGCAGAATCTGCTTTCTATGAAAGAAGAAAAACGGACGATTTTCAGACGGCGTAATATTGGCTTTATCTTCCAGTCTTTCCAGCTTGTAGCGGAACTGGACGTAGAGCAGAATATTATGTTTCCCCTGCTGTTGGACTACCGTAAACCAGAGCCGGACAGAGTAGATGAAATTCTTAGTCTGCTGGGGCTTACTGAACGCCGCCACCATTTACCGAGCCAGTTATCCGGGGGACAGCAGCAAAGAGTAGCGATTGGCAGGGCACTGATTACACAGCCGAAACTTATTTTAGCAGATGAACCGACAGGAAACCTTGACAGTAAAAATAGCCATGATGTTATTGATATGCTGACCAGTGCTTCAAAGCGTTTCCAGCAAACTATTTTAATGATTACACACAATAACAACCTAACTGCTTTGGTTGACAGGGTATTTCGTGTAAGCGACGGTGTTCTTACAGATTTGGGAGGGAGAGCAAATGAAACATTATCTTAAACTTGTTCCTATATCTGCCAAAATTCACCGCAAGCAAAGTAAAATGACACGTATCTGCATTACCCTTGCGGTTCTTTTGGTTGCTGTCATGTTCGGGCTTGCGGATATGTATTTACAGGGTGTTACAAGGCATCAAATGGAGGAAAGCGGTAACTGGCATTATGAGTTTCATTCTATTGATACACAAACGGCTTCCTTTATTTCAGCACGTCCGGAAACAGAGGTTTCCGGATGGCATAATACGGTTTCTTCCGAAGCAGGATATTCTATAAAAGGACAGACCATTTCAATTAGTGCTCAAGAAAGAAAAGTTTTTGAGAATATATTTCTGAATGAAATTATAGAGGGGGAATATCCAAATGCGTCAGGCGAGATTGCCGTATCTTCTTCGCTCAAGGATACTGCTTCTATTTCATTGAATGAGACGGTCGAATTATACAAATCAGACGGAAGCGTAACAGCTTATTCGGTAGTTGGTTTTTTAGATGATACAGAAACCTCACGTTTGGTTGAGGGAGATACACCGATTGCAGTAATGACGCCAACAGGATTCGAGGCACTTGTGGTTGCTGACGCTGATACAAGTTATGTCGTTCAATTTTCGCGTATATGCAATATACCGGATATAATCAAGGGTATAAAGGAAAGTAATCATCTATCGGAGGAGCAGATGACAGGGAATATCCCTCTTTTGAGTATACAAGGACAGATAGCAGGGAAAACAGGTGTAGACCAGATTTATCAAGTCGCTTTTATCCTCTCTGTTATCGTTATGGTGACCTGTATTCTGATGATTTCAAGCAGTTTGAACAGTAATGTTGCAGAGCGGACAGAATTTTTTGGTATGCTTCGGTGTTTGGGCGCAACGAAAAGGCAGATCATGCGGTTTGTGCGTTTAGAGGGAATATATTGGTGCAGAACAGCTATCCCGATTGGGATTATACTCTCTATACTGATTGTTTGGATTTTATCTGCTGCTATGCGGGTAATAAATCCTCTATGGTTTTCTGCTATGCCGGTTTTTGGCATAAGTTGGATCAGTATCATTGCAAGTATTTTGTTAGGACTGCTGACTGTTTTACTTGCCGCACGTTCTCCGGCAAAAAGAGCAGCAAAAGTCTCTCCGCTTATGGCTGTATCAGGAAATGCCGGACAAACGGCTTCCTTTCATAAGTCGGCAAATACAAAGGCTTTTAAGATTGAAACTGCAATGGGGATTCATCATGCAAAATCAAAGAAAAGAAATTTTGTTTTAATGACGGGGGCATTTGCTGTCTGTATTACGCTGTTTCTCACATTCAGTACGCTGATTGATTTTATGAAAAATGCTTTTGTGCCGCCGGAATATACGCCGGAATTGTCCATAGCAAGCGAAACCAATGCTTGTTCGATTGACAATAAACTGTTAGAGCAGATCAAGGAAAACAATTTTGTCAAACGGGCATACGGGCGAATGTTTGCCTATAATGTCCCAACAGAAAGCAGTGGGAAAAGTTACAATGCAAACCTTATTTCTTATGAAGAAAATCAATTTGGGTGGGCGGCAGATTCTTTAGTGTCCGGCTCCATAGATACAGTCATGCAGCAGGAAAATCAAATATTATTCGTACAGACGGGAAATATTGACGTGAATGTTGGTGACAATATAACCTTGTTTATCAATGACAGGACGCAGACTGCTACGGTTGCTGGAATTTTATCTGACAGTCCTTTAGCCCGTGTAGAGGGAACGGAGACCTTTTTCTGTTCAGAAAAAAACTTTACTGCATTGACTGGTGAAACCGGCTATACTATTATAGATATTCAATTTGAGAATAATGCTTCCAGCGGAAACGTAGAAACAATCGTAAACCTGTTCCCTAATGGTGGGGTGATATTTTCAGACAGCCTTTCAAAAGTGCAGCAGCAAAGAAACCTGTATCACACTTTCGCTATCCTTGTTTATGGTTTTCTTTCTATTATTGTTGCAATTACTGTTTTCCATATTATGAATACAATCAATATGGGGGTAGCCGCAAAAATGAAAGAATATGGAGGTATGCGGGCAATCGGAATGAGTGACCGACAGCTTGTAAAAATGATAATTGCAGAAGCAGCAACTTACGCAATATACGGAGTGATTCTAGGTTGTATCGTAGGACTGCCTATGCACTGGACTATCTATGTGAGCCTAATAACAAATATTTGGGGAACCGCATGGAGCGTTCCGGTCATTCCTCTTATCCTTATAATTACTATTGTTCTGTTTACTTCTCTTTTAGCGGTTCGGGAACCAGCAAAGCGATTGCAGAGAATGTCTATTGTTGAAAATATCAGCGCACAATAAATTTTCACTCTTTCTTGAGCGGGCAGCTTAAAAAGTTACCCGCTCTTTTTCTACCTTACAAATCCATAAGCAAAATTTCATCTTAATGTAAGCTGATATTGATAAAATAAAGTAAAACGAAATATTCGTTATCTGCCGGACGACGACAAAGAAAAAAGTCATCGAAGAGCAGGTGGCAATGTTGCCAGTGCTGTGGCATTTCATTCTCTCCGGTATCTGTGTCAGGAGTGATGAAAGCCGCAGCCCTGTAAACATTGCGTCAACGCTCATCAGCGCTTTTTGGTGCCTGTTGATGATGGGCATGGTAGTTATGGCATTATTTTTGACTTTTATCCAGTAGGAAGATTAAGGAGCATTATCAGCAGGAACTGTCTTAGGAAAAGTCAAGGTGGTTTCGTAACTTTTTTGTTCTTCGCTTAAAATTTGCATAGTGCCTTTATGAGCTTCGATAATCTGCCGTACCAATAGGACACCTAATCCGTGCCGGAGGTGCAGAGCTTTATCGGTGCTTTCCAGATAATGTGTTTTAGAATTAAGTGCTTTCAACTGTTTGGCGGATACGCCAACCCCATTGTCTGATACCATGATGGATATTTCTTTTTCGCTGCATGATACCGAAATGATAATTTCGCAGCCATTCGCATTATGGTTGATACTGTTCTGGATCAAATTTGTAACAGCCCGTTTAAGAAGAAACTCATCACCACGAATAAATTCCGTTTCACATTGTGGTTCAGCTTCAAATTCAAAAACATATTTTTTATCAGGATTGCTGTCCAGAAATTCACACACAACCTGTCGTGCCAGTTCTGCCGGATAAATGTTACTAATGCGGAGGGGCTGCATGTCGTATTCCAGTTTTGAGGTTAAATTCAAATCTTCGATCAGCTGTTTTATCTTTTCGGCCTGCTGGCGGATTTCGGTCACTTTTTCCTGAACATCAGAGTCCAGCCCGTGATTTTTTTCGAGGCTGCTGGAATACCCAAGAACCAATGACAGAGGGGTGCGTATATCATGGGAAATACCGCTAATCCAGTTTGCCCTTGCTGTATCCCGGCGTTGGAGTGTAT
>CAQBGY010000394.1:3382-4225 GCA_948759685.1 uncultured Eubacterium sp. | reverse complement strand
CTTGTATTCTTAATACTATTCTTTCTCATTATCACTCCTTATTTTTCGAGATAAAGCCAACTCAAAAATCTACGATTTTTTCGCTGTTTGGCGCTCGCCAAATTTCATTTAATCAAAACCTACCTACAAATACAAGTATTCACCGTAGTTTTTGATTGAATGAGACTTTATCTCGGCACTTCTACCATAATATACGCTTCGACCTGATCGCCCTCAGCAATTCCGTTAAATCCGTCAAATACAAGACCACATTCATATCCTGCCTTAACTTCCTTAACATCATCCTTAAATCTCTTAAGAGATGCCACAGGTCCTTCGTAAATCTGTGCTCCCTCTCTCGAAACTCTTGCCGAACAGCCTCTCTGCATCATACCATCTAATACATAAGAACCTGCAATATTTCCAACACCCGAAGCCTTGAAAATCTGACGAATCTCTGCATGACCGATGACCTTTTCCTCGTAAATCGGTTCAAGCATTCCCTTCATTGCACGCTCAATATCATCAATTGCTGTATAAATTACAGAGTAGAGTCTCAAATCAACATTTTCATTATTCGCTGTTGCCTCTGCCTGTGTATCCGGTTTTACGTTAAAACCTAAAATAATTGCATTGGATGTAGATGCAAGAATAACATCAGATTCATTGATTGCACCAACACCACCATGAATTACTTTTACTTCTACTTCCTCATTAGAAAGTTTTAACAGACTCTGTTTTACAGCCTCTACAGAACCTTGAACGTCAGCCTTAATAATTACATTTAATTCTTTCAGTTCTCCTGCTTCAATTTGTGAATTTAAATCGTCAAGAGAAATTCTAAACTTGTTAGATTCCATCAGT
>CAQBGY010000394.1:0-3372 GCA_948759685.1 uncultured Eubacterium sp. | reverse complement strand
ATCTACACTCTTTCCCTACACGACGCTCTTCCGATCTTTAGATTCCATCAGTTTTGCTTTGCTGTCTTCAACGAATGTGTTTGCAAAGTCTTTTGCTTCATTCGCTGTCTCTGTAGAAACAAAAACCTCTCCTGCGTTTGGAACACCACTGAGACCTAAGATTTCTACCGGAGTAGACGGTCCTGCTGTCTTGATTCTGTTTCCTTTATCATCTGTCATCGCCCTTACTTTACCATGGTTTGCACCAGCAGCAATATGAGCACCAACATTTAATGTTCCCTTCTGTACCAATACAGTAGCAACAGGTCCTTTACCCTTATCAAGTTTTGCCTCAATAACAATACCTCTCGCCTGACGGTCTGCATTTGCTTTCAATTCTAATACATCTGCCTGTAATAATACCATTTCAAGAAGGTCATCAATACCTTCTCTTGTGTGGGCTGAAACCGGAACCATTTCTACATTTCCACCCCAGTCAGCTGCTAACAGTTCGTGTTCAGCAAGTCCCTGCTTAACTCTTTCAATATTTGCACCCGGCTTATCAATCTTGTTAATTGCTACAATAATTTCAATTCCAGCTGCCTTTGCATGATTAATTGCCTCTACAGTCTGTGGCATAACACCATCATCTGCAGCAACTACTAAGATAGCAATATCTGTTGACTGTGCACCACGCATACGCATAGATGTGAATGCCTCATGTCCCGGTGTATCAAGGAATGTAATCGTCTGGTCATTAATCTTTACAACAGATGCACCGATATGCTGTGTAATACCACCGGCCTCGCCTGAGATAACATTTGTCTCTCTGATAGCATCCAGAAGTGAAGTTTTACCATGGTCAACGTGTCCCATAACACAAACAACAGGAGGACGTTTCTCCATCAATGACTCATCTTCTGCCTCTTCTTTCAGAAGCTCCTCAATCATGTCTACTTTTTCTTCTTTTTCGCACATAATTTCATATCCTAATGCGATTTCCTCAGCACTATCAAAGTCTACTTCTGTATTCACAGTAACCATCTTTCCTTCTAAGAACAACTTCTTAATCAGGGTTGAAGGTGTCATCTTCATTCTCTCTGCAAGTTCACCAATAGTAATGAAATCAGGAACCTGAATTACCTTAATCTCTTCCTTCTTCTCTTCTTTCTTCTTCGGTTTCTCCATTATTGGCTTAGCAAAATCATTCTTCTTGCCATTCTTTCCTCTTCTGCCGCCATCTTCGTAATTCTTTTTATTACGCTCCTGTTTGTCCTGACGTATTTTATTTTCCCTCGTTTTTCTGTTTTTATCCTGAATTGGCTCTGCAGGTGTTTCATTTCTGTCATTCTTTCTGAAATCACGTCTGTCATTTCCATTTCTAAAATTATTTCTGTCGTTGTTTCTATCATTTCCATTTCTGAAATTGTTTCTATCGTTGTTTCTGCCATTTCCATTTCTAGAATTATTTCTGTCGTTATTTCTGTCATTTCCATTTCTAGAATTATTTCTGTCATTACGTCCATTGCTATGGTCTCTGTTAAAGTTACGGTTATCCTTATTATTTCTATTATCCCTGCCGTTATTTCTGTCATTATTTGGACGTCTGTTATCCTGTTGTCTGTTACCTTGCTGTCTGTTGTCCGGTGTTCTATTTCCCTGTGGTCTGTTACTCTGCTGTCTGTTGTCCGGTCTGACATTGTCAGCCTTTTTTACTTCCTTCTCCACACTTTTTACTTCCGACTGTTTTTCAGGTGTTTTTTCTTTTACAATCTCCTCTGTTTTTACAGAAGTTTCAGCCTGAACCGGCTTTTCTTCCTTAACAGTCTCTTCCTGTGGTGCAATCTTAGGTGCCTCCTGAACTGACTCATTCACAGTAATTTTTACCCCTTCCACAACCGGCTCTGCTTTTACTTCCTGTGCAGCAACAAGTGGTTTTACTTCCTTCGTCTCTACACTTGACTTTTCTTCTGATGAATGCCGTGAACGGCGGCGGTGTTCTCCATCACTGCTATGTCTGCGTCGTCTTCTTTCACCATCACCATGTCTTCTCTCACCGGTTCTGACAACACCTTTACTTGTAATTAATTTTCTAGGTTTTGCCTTTTCTTCCTTCTTCTCTTCTTTTACTTCTTCTGTTTTATTTTTAGAAAATTTCTGTTTTACATAAGTAATCTGTTCTTCATCAATAGAACTTTGTGCTTTTACTTCCATTCCCTTTTCTTCCAGTGCGGTTACAATATCTGCACTTTTTATTTCTAATTCTTTGGCTAATTCATGTACTCTCATCTTTGACATTTACTACCTCCGTCTAATGATTATCTTCTAACAAATTTATGATTGTTCTACTAAAACCTTCATCCACAATCGCAATTGAAGCACGTTCTCCATTTCCCGTGGAATTTCCCAACTCTTCTTTACTTCCATATACAAATACCGGAATCTGATAATGTTTACATTTATTTAAAAACAGCTTTTTTGTATTGTCTGACGCCTCATGGGATACCAGTACTAAAAATGCTTTACCTGTTCTGACTGCCTTTTCTACTGAAAACTCCCCTGCGACAGTTTTTCCTGCCCTGGTAGCCAGCCCAACCATAGAAAATATTTTATTCATTGATATCTCCTAACTGCTTTTTCAACGCTTCTATTACTTCTTCACTGACATTCGAAATTTTCAGAGTCTTTTCTAACCCTTTATTTTTTATTGCTTTCTCTAAACAATCTGCATCTGCACAAATATATGCACCTCTGCCGTTTTGTTTTCCTGTTAAATCAACAAAAATCTGATTTTCTTTATTCCTTACTACACGAATTAGTTCTTTTTTGTCTTTTGACTGTCTGCAACCAATACATGTTCTCATCGGAACTTTTCTAACCTGCCCCATATGCTGTCTCCTATGCTTCTTCTGATTCCTCTACTTCTGCATCATATTCATCATCATAATATTCTTCATCATAGTATTCATCGTCATAGTACTCACCATCATAATACTCATCATCATAGTAGTCTTCTTCGTTAAATACATATTGAATACCTTCTGCTTTTGCCTGTGACTCGCTCTTAATGTCAATTTTAAATCCTGTAAGTTTTGCTGCAAGTCTCGCATTCTGTCCTTCCTTACCAATAGCAAGTGATAATTGTAAATCCGGAACAACCACCAACGCTTCCTTATTGTCTGGATCTGCAAGTACAGCTACTACCTTAGATGGACTGAGAGCATTTTCAATTAAAATTGCCGGATTTTCACTCCAATTAATAATATCCATCTTCTCATCCTGAAGTTCATCGACAACTGCATTTACTCTGGCTCCATTCATACCAACGCATGCTCCCACTGCATCTACATCTTCATTGTTAGATCGGAAGAGCACACGTCTGAACTCCAGTCA
>CAQBGY010000393.1 GCA_948759685.1 uncultured Eubacterium sp. | reverse complement strand
CTTCAAGTACAAGACTTGAAGCAATTGTTAAAGCTGAAAATATTGAAGCTACAGAAGAAGAATATGATGAAGAAATTAAGAAAATGGCAGAAAGATATCAGATGGAAGCTGACAAAGTAAATGAATTATTATCTGATGATGATAAGAAAAACTTTAAGGCAGATATCTGTGCAAGAAAGGCAGCAAAACTGGTAGTAGAAGCTGCAAAATAAGAATAATACAGATTTTATTAGGAGGTATGAATATGGCATTAGTACCTTATGTCATTGAACAGAATTCCAGAGGGGAACGTTCCTATGACATTTATTCAAGATTATTAAAAGACAGAATTATTTTCTTAGGAGAAGAGATTAATGATGCTACAGCCAGTGTGGTTGTTGCACAGTTATTATTCCTGGAATCAGAAGATCCGGGAAAGGATATTCATATGTACATTAATAGTCCGGGAGGTTCTGTTACAGCAGGAATGGCTATTTATGATACTATGAATTATATCAAATGTGATGTCTCAACTACTTGTATTGGTATGGCAGCAAGCATGGGGGCATTCCTTTTATCAAGTGGAGCAAAGGGTAAGAGATATGCTCTTCCGAATGCAGAAATTATGATTCATCAGCCACTTGGCGGTGCGCAGGGACAGGCTACAGAGATTCAGATTGCTGCAGAGCATATTTTAAAGACTAAGAAAAAATTAAACGAAATTTTAGCTGAAAATTCCGGACAGCCTGTTGAGGTTGTTGAAAAAGACACTGACAGAGATAACTGGATGTCTGCGGATGAGGCAAAGGACTATGGTTTAGTAGATCAGGTAATAAAAGAAAGATAATATAAGGCACCGCGGTAGTGGTGCCTTATGTTGAAATATGAGAGGTTATTATGGCAAATAAGAATATAACGGATAATATTTTACGCTGTTCCTTCTGTGGAAGAACGGAGGGACAGGTAAGAAGACTGATATCAGGTCCCGGAGATGCATATATTTGTGATGAATGTGTGGAGATTTGCGCAGGAATTGTAGATGATGAAGTTTATGGGAATGGTGAAGATGACGTTAAAGACGAGATTAATTTACTAAAGCCAAAAGAGATAAAAGAATTTTTAGATCAGTATGTTATAGGTCAGGATGAGGCAAAGAAAGTATTGTCTGTTGCAGTATATAATCATTATAAGAGAGTGTTGGCAAACAAGGATTTGGACGTAGAACTACAGAAATCAAACATTTTATTACTGGGTCCGACCGGTTCCGGCAAAACTTATCTTGCACAGACATTGGCAAAAATACTGAATGTACCTTTTGCTATTGCAGATGCAACAACACTGACAGAAGCCGGTTACGTAGGTGAAGATGTTGAGAATATTTTATTGAAGTTAATTCAGTCAGCAGATTACGATATTGAGAGAGCGCAGCATGGAATTATTTACATTGATGAAATAGATAAGATTACAAAGAAATCAGAAAATGTATCCATAACCAGAGATGTTTCCGGAGAGGGAGTACAGCAGGCACTTCTAAAGATATTAGAGGGAACAGAGGCAAGCGTTCCGCCGCAGGGAGGCAGAAAGCATCCACAACAGGAATTAATTCCTATTGATACGACAAATATATTGTTTATTTGTGGAGGTGCTTTTGCAGGACTGGATAAGATTATTGAGAGAAGACTGGATAAAAGTGCTATCGGTTTTGGTTCAGAATTATCAGAAAAGTCTGATAAAAAGACAGATGAGTTACTAAAAGAAGTAATGCCGCAGGACTTGACAAAGTTTGGTTTGATACCAGAGTTTATCGGTCGAGTTCCTGTTACAGTGACACTTGATTTATTAGATGAGAAAGCTTTAGAGAGAATTTTGACTGAGCCAAAGAATGCTTTGGTAAAACAGTATAAAAAGTTATTTGAGTTAGATGGTGTAGAGTTGAAATTTACCGATGAAGCTATCAGTACGATTGCAAAACTAGCAGTAGAGAGAAAAACAGGTGCCAGAGGTTTGAGAGCTATTATAGAGAATGCTGTCATGGATACAATGTATGAAACACCATCTGATGAGACCATTAAGGCATGTATAATTAATGAAGATGTTGTGAATGGACTGGCAGATGCAGAACTCGTATATAATTCACGTGTAAACAAGAATGATACAACAAAGAAGAAAAAGGGGAAAACTGCATAAGTGTAGTTTAATAAGGAGATTTTATGTCAGAGAATATAAATACATTTCCGGTTATACCGTTGAGAGGACTTGCAATATTACCGGGAACAACAGTTCATTTTGACGTTAGTAGAAAATCATCAATTGCGGCGGCAGAGGAGGCAATGCTAAACAGCAGAGAATTATTTGTTGTCGCACAGAAAGACCCGGTGGAAGAAACACCGGGTTTTGATGGTGTATATAAAGTAGGTACAATTGTTGTTGTAAAGCAGTTAAACAAACTACAGGGAAATGTCATAAGAGTGATGGTTGAAGCTGTAGGGAAGGGAAGGCTTCAGTCTCTCTATGAAGAAAGAGAATACTTGGAAGGAGAAGCCAAAATTATTAGCGATGAGGAAAATACCTTATCGGATACTCAGGAAGAGGCTTTTGTCAGAGAGTTAAAAGACGCAGTCAAAACATTTCATGCTACAATTAACGAACTTTCAGAATCAAGTTTTAAAGGTTTAATGGCAATTGAAGAATTAGAAAAACTGATGATTCAGATTCTTTTAAGAATTAAAGTGGACTATAAAACAAAACAGGAATTTTTAGAAGTAAATGGAATACTTGATAAATTTTCTGTTGTACTGGCATACTTAACAAAAGAGTCAGAAATCGGTGAAATTCGTGCAGGTATTATATCTAAGGTTAAAGAACGCTTAGATAAAAGCCAGAAAGAGCATATTCTGCGTGAACAGATGCAGGTTATAAGAGAAGAATTGGGAGATGATTTTCTGGCAGAAGCAGATGAGTTTGAAAAACAGATACATGAATTGAATGCAGACGAAGAAGTAAAAGAAAAATTATTAAAGGAATTATCCAGATTCAAATCATACGCAGGAAATGCAGTGGAAGGCAACGTTATCAGAACGTATTTGGAGAACATGTTAGAACTTCCGTGGAATAATGAAACAGAAGAAAATCCTGATTTGAAAAATGCAGAGGAAATTTTAAATAGAGATCATTATGAATTAAAAAAAGTGAAAGAGCGTATTTTAGAATTTCTGGCAGTGAGACAACTTACAATGGCAGAGAAAGTAAGTCCGATTATATGTCTTGTGGGACCACCGGGAACAGGAAAAACGTCTATTGCCCATTCAATTGCAGAAGCATTAAATAAGAAGTATGTCAGAATCTGTCTTGGCGGTGTGGACGATGAATCAGAAATTCGCGGACACAGAAAAACATATGTAGGCGCAATGCCGGGACGTATAGCGAAAGGATTAAAACAGGCAGGTACTTCAAATCCCCTGATTTTATTTGATGAGATTGATAAGATGGGAAGAGGGGTTCATGGAGACCCGGCAGCAGCATTGCTGGAGGTATTAGATTCAGAGCAGAATATGAAGTTTCGGGATAATTATGTAGAACTTCCAATCGACTTGTCGAAGGTATTATTTATTGCTACGGCAAATGATGCAGGCACTATTCCGGAGCCGTTGCTTGACCGAATGGAAATCATAGAAGTAGAGGGATATACAGAAAATGAAAAATTCCATATTGCAAAAGATCATTTATTGAAAAAGCAGTATGAAAAAAATGGTATTAAGAAGAGCTGGCTGTCAATTACGGACGAGGGAATCAACAGTATTATAAAGTACTATACAAGAGAAGCCGGTGTGAGACAGCTGGATAGAGAAATTTCGAAGGTATGCAGAAAGGCTGCCAGTGAAATTGTAAAGAACCAGAAGAAGCGGTTAAAGGTTACTTCAAAAAATATTGAAAAATATCTGGGAAGAAAAATCTACGATATTGATTTGGCAAATGAGAAGAACGATATTGGTATCGTAAGAGGATTGGCGTGGACCGCTGTAGGTGGAACTACACTTCAGATAGAAGTCAATACAATGCCGGGAAAAGGTGAATTAAAACTGACCGGACAGTTGGGTGATGTCATGAAAGAGTCGGCTCAGATTGCATTAACCTATGTAAGAAGCATTGCAGATGATTACGGTGTTAAAAAAGCATTTTTCAAAGAGCATGATATACATATACATGTACCGGAAGGAGCTGTTCCAAAGGATGGTCCTTCTGCAGGTATTACG
>CAQBGY010000392.1 GCA_948759685.1 uncultured Eubacterium sp. | reverse complement strand
GTATATACGGTTATGAATGGCAAGGTGATAACCTTATACTCGCGCGTGAAGCATTATTCTATACATTTATCGAATATTACCGTGCAAAATTCGGTACAGATCCGTTGTTAGAATCATTAAAGCAAATTGCGGATATCATCTCTTGGAATCTATGGCAGATGGATGGTCTCAAAGGAGTGATTCCTAATAGTTGCATCAAATTACCTAAATCAAAAAAAGAGCCGTTATCTCTTTTCAGTCCTGAAGACTTAGGGGAGCAGGAAAAACTAACTTTATTTGATTGTCCGGGATGCAAGAATAAAGATATACACTCCCACACAGGTAGATATGCATTAATTAAAGACTGGAAAGAGAACAAAGTTTTAACCTTTGTATCTTTGCTTAAACAAAAGTAATATGGAAGGTAGATTATCAAAAATAGACACAACAATACTCGACAACATAATTGTTGGTCGTGTTGAGCCATACATATATGCTTTTTCAACAGAGACGGTTCCTAACTATCTGAAAGTTGGAGACACATCGCGCAGTGTGCGTGTGCGTTTGGATGAGTGGAGGAAGATTTTCCCGAATCTGATTCAACAATACGAACATTCTGCGCAGATTGACACTGATACCATCTTTAGGGATTATGCTGTTCATTCATACTTAGAACACGAGAAAGGGTTTCAACGTTTGCAGCCGCATACGATTAAAAATTTACCTTATTATTCCAGAGAGTTTTTCAAAGATGCAACGGCTGGAGATGTGGAGGATGCCATTAAGGATATTATTCAAAGCGCACTGGAAAAGAGTAGCAAATATCCGTTGTATTCTCCCGACCGTCTACCACAGACATTCACTTACGAAAGGATAGAAGATTTTGCTCCGCGCGATAATCAACAGCAGGCAATTGATAATTTCAAAGTCGCAGTTGAAGCTGGGCGTACCAACCTTTTACTCTACGCCGTTATGCGTTTTGGCAAGTCTTTTACATCAATGTGCTGTGCTAAGGAGATTAATGCCCGTTTTGTAGTTATCGTCTCTGCCAAAGCCGATGTAAAAGATGAGTGGAAAAAGACAGTTGAGAGCCACAAATATTTTGAAGATTACTACTTTATGGACAGCGAAGCTTTAAAACGCAATGAGAATATTGTTGCCAATGCTCTTGCTGAGCCGGATAAGAGGGTTGTTTTGTTCTTGACCTTGCAAGATTTGCAAGGTGATAACATAAAAGAGAAGCATAAAGAAGTCTTTGACCGTCAGATAGACTTACTTATCATTGACGAGACTCATTTCGGGGCTCGTGGAGAATCTTATGGTAAAGTATTGCGCGCACAACAACTCAGTAAATCAGAAATAAATAAGGAACTAAAAGAATTTGACGGCTTTGAGACACTTGACCGCGTTGAAGATGCTGTTAAAACGCTGAATGCAAAAATTCAACTTCACTTGTCGGGGACACCATACCGCATTTTGATGAGCGATGAGTTCCAAAAAGAAGATATTATTGCTTTTGTACAGTTTACTGATATTATTGAAGCACAGCAGCAATGGAACGACGAACACCTAAAGGACGATGACTGTGATGAGTGGAAAAATCCCTACTTCGGATTTCCGCAAATGATTCGTTTTGCCTTCAATCCAAATGAGTCATCGCGCAAAAGGATGGAGCAGATGCGTAAGGATGGTATAACTTATGCCTTCTCAGAACTGTTCCGTCCACTTTCAATGTCTACTCAAACAGACGGTAGCCACCGCTTATTCAAACATGAAACCGAGATACTCGATTTATTGGAGGTTATTGACGGGACTAAAGAGGATGAAAATTTACTTGGATTCCTTGATTATGACAAAATAAAGGACGGCAAAATGTGTCGCCATATTGTCTGTGTACTCCCATTCAGGGCTTCTTGCGACGCAATCTCAGCTTTGATACAAAGGAATCGAGACCGGTTTAAGAATCTGCGTGATTATGAGATAATCAATATTGCTGGTTTTGATGATGAACGCAAATATAAGACTACGGATGATGTCAAGCGGGTGATTCAAGAGTTTGAAAAGCAGGATAAAAAAACATTGACATTGACAGTCAATCGGATGCTTACCGGTACGACCGTGCCGCAGTGGGACACGATGCTATATCTAAAAGGCACAGTTTCACCTCAGGAATACGACCAAGCAATATTCCGTTTGCAGAATCAATATATAACGACATTTAAGGATGAAAGCGGTAAGTCCATGAAGTACAACATGAAGCCGCAGACATTGCTTGTGGATTTCGACCCGAATCGAATGTTTGTTTTGCAAGAGCTGAAATCGCAGTTTTACAATGTCAATACGGCAGTGCAGGGCAATTCGCAACTAAAGGAACGCATAGCAAAGGAGCTGGAGGTTTCACCGATTATTATTCTGAATAAGAATAAGTTGCAGCAGGCCACACCAACCAATATTACTGACGCAGTGCGTGAATATTCACGCACACGTAGTATTATGGACGATGCAACTGAAATACCGGCTGACAATGATTTAATGCAAGATGATACTTTGGCAGCAATATTGCGAACAATTGAGCCTATCGACGCTAAAAATGGTTTGCAGATAAAGCCCACTGAAGGAGATGGCGATGATATAAATGCTCCCGACGAGGAAGGAACAGATGCATCTGCAGATTCAGGGCAAAGCGACAATACATCTGCAAATACAGAACAGCCAAAAGAAACCGAAGAGAATGCCAACCTCCATAAAAGACTGGCAGCTTATTATGCACGCATTCTCTTTTTTGCATTTCTAACGGAATCAATCGTAAAATCACTTGAGGATGTTATATCGGAGATTCCGGCGACTGAGGATAACCGACGTATTGCTCACAATCTTGGTCTTGATATAGATATTCTCACTCTCATTCAGAGAAAAAGCAATCCTTTCGTTTTGCAGAAATTCGATTATAAAATCGAAAATATTAATGATTTGATGCAAGATGAGAGTTTAACGCCCATTAAGCGAGTGGAAATTGCCTTGCGCAAATTTGGGCGTATGTCTGACTCGGAGATAGTCACACCCTTAAATGTAGCTGAAGATGTGGTAAAGCTCCTTCCAGAAGATGTTTTTTCATATGGACCTGTATTGGATATTGCATCCAAGCAAGGAGAGTTTGCTATTGCTCTCTTAAAACGGCATGGCATAGAGGCATCGGATAAGATTTATTCTGTGTGTACTTCGTGGCTGGCATACGAATTTACCAGAAAAGTTTATAATCTACTTTCGCTGCCCATTGACCATATTTTCGATGCATTTACGAGTTACGATTTAATTAAAAAAGACAACAATAAGAACTACATAATACCGAAAGTTATAACAGACATGAACTTCGCAGCTATAATTGGCAATCCTCCATATCAAGACCGCGGAGGTAGTGGCGGCACAAATGATGCCCCAATTTTTCAACACTTTTGTAATGTTGCCTCTGCATTGATGCCTTCGAACGTATCTATGATTATACCATCAAAATGGTTTGCAGGTGGTAGAGATTCTCTTTTAGGTGAGTTCCGGACAACGATGTTGACAAGTGGTCATGTAAAAAAATTAGTGGCTTTCACATCATCTCGTGAATTATTCCCATCCGTTGAAATTAAAGGCGGCATATGCTATTTTCTGTTAGAAAATAGCATAAATGAACTATGCGAATATTCACTACATAAAGATGGCGTAATTATCAATGAGAATCGCAATCTGGCATTGAATGAAATATTCATAAGAGACCCTCAACTATCGCAATTAGTTGCTCATATAAAAGATATACACTGTGGATGTTTTGTAGACAGTCTTATATCGGCTGACACTCCTTTTGGCATTCCAACTAATCCTGGAGCCAATAAAGATATCAAGGGCTATCTTTCCCAGAAGATGGATAGTTCACATTCTATTGAACTTCATTATCTTTCTAAGTTAAAAAGAACAACTGCATATATACCCAAAAGAATTATCATCAAAAATTCACAGGACATAAACAATCCTAAAGTGTTTATTCCCAAAGCGGGAGGTAGTGGTAGTGATACTAAAGTATTGAGCGACCCAATACTCGCTCTTAATCCATCGGTTTGCTCTCAAACCTATGTTTATGCCGCTTTCAACTCTGCCGATGAAGCGACCGCTTTTGAGAAATATATTCGTACACGGTTCCTTCGTATTCTTGTTTCTGCAGCCAAAGTAACACAGGATGCTCTTAGCAAAGTTTACCGTTTTGTCCCCATACAGGACTTCAC
>CAQBGY010000391.1 GCA_948759685.1 uncultured Eubacterium sp. | reverse complement strand
ATTCTTGCCACTCCAGTATTCTGTGATTCAATCCACAAATTTTGGATGTGGCATAGATTACAATTACTTGGAAAAAGAACTGTCTATTGACAGAATAACCCAAATTAATCCACTTCTTGTCACATTGGGAGCACAGACAAACATTGGTAGCTTTTCCACGGAACAATTATATGAACTTTTATCTCAAAAGGTAGATTCTTCTGGTGTTCAGAAACGATATAAAGAATTAAGGGAGGCTATTAGGAATAAAAATGAAGATGAATCGGTGTTTAATAAAATTAGAGAGAAGTGCCTTACGCATGTATGGGCAAGAGAAAAAGGACGGCTGGAGTGGAAGCCAGTTGGAGAAGTTTATTATTGGGATAATGATCAGCTTCCACAAGCTATACTGGCAACACTCCCAAAACTGGAAATTGGCAATCGTGTGGGAGAGGATTCTGTTTCAAAGATATTTGGCGTAAAATTGGCTAAGAATGTAGATATATCATTCAGCAATCAAGTCAATAATGACGGTCTTTTGAAAGAGATGAAAAAATATCTTTCAGATAGAATCAAATATTTCCTTGCGTTTAGAATTGGTGATGACATAAAGAATTTGGGGTTTATTCGTCAGTCGGTAAGTGCATTGAAAGGTCTGTGCGATAATCTGTACATTTATACTTCCGCACAATATAAGTTCAACAAAGAGTTGCATTGTATGAAAGAAGGCGATATCTTGACTTCTTTTGAGAATAGTGGAATGCACTTTCATATATGTTCATCTCATCATAATTGTACCAATGCTATTTTCGACCCTGTGTTTTGCGAGAATCTTAATGAGGCCGTTTGCATGGCTTTAAAGGTGACAAGCAATGCTATGGCTAACTATTTTAGAAATATTATTACTCACGATATTCATTATATAGAGTACATCACTAAAAAGGACATCGCACCGGAAGTCTGGAGTTTGACACTTAAAAGCTTAGGACTTAGTGAATATGAGCAAACTTTCTGGAAGTCATATTCTGATTCTCAAAGCATAAAAATTGACTTATCGCAATTGGCAGAGCATATTACCGATGCAAGAGAATTCATCTGTGGTATATATCCACACCTTGATTTACCGGAGATGTATACAGGCATTGAAATTCTTGGTCCCTATGAAAAGTACAAGCTGCTACTTAGTATGAAAGTGGACGATTGCTCAATATTAGGAGATGATGGCCTTAAAGATTTTTATCAGGAATTTTTTATAGCAGTACAGAAAAAATATTTTGGGAAATATAAAAACTATTTATATAATAAGACTTCAAATATGATATCTGGGAATAGGCAAGATGCATTATCTTATATAGAAGATTATCGGGATAAATGCCTGTCTTTCAATGAGCCGTTTTTTGAAGGTAAAGTAAACGAAATAAAACAGGAACTGATTGGTAATGATGATCTTGAAAAGATTATGTATGAACTGGTTCAAAGAAAGTTTAATTTTTCTCTTGATGATTGCGATGATGAGGTGACCGATATCCCTACTGCAATTTTGCCAGAATATGAAAAGATTCTTGATGAATTTCATATGTCAGAAGGAAGCCTTAATCAAATAGATGCCCTTATTGCGAAATTCAAAGGATTGGAAGATTTGTTTAGATTACAAATGAAAAAATATGATGATGCGGATTCAATCCTTCGCAAGAAAGGAGATCTAGATGATGACACAAATAAGGTTGTGATAGAGATTGCCAGATGCCATAGCGTGTTGCGTGATTTAAAGTCCGATATGAAGAATACTAATAAGGGTAAATTTCAAAATGGATATAAGTCTGACAGGTCAAAATATCAGGCAGGAAAGAATGCTGAAATAAAAACATTTGAGGCAATGAAATCTTCTGAACAATATGAGGATGTTTATGGTTGTTCGAAAATACTTAATAAAGAAAGTGGTGATGATAATTTACATTACGATATAACATATAGAAAGAAAGGAACTTCGAAAACAGACATGAGGTATCTTGAAGTTAAAAATGGAACTACCTTTTTTATGTCTTGTTTGGAGTATCAATTTGCTTTGGATAATCGTGAAAATTATGATCTTGCGATATATCATGATGGGAAAGTATCAATTATTGAATCTCCTTTTAGTTCAAAAGATGGAAAGAAATCTTTGGAAGCACAGCCAGAAACGTACCAGCTAACAATTGCATGGGATTAATCCCCTCCAATTTTATAGAGTATATAAATAATAATGTGTTAATATTATAGTAATATGAATAATATAAAACAGATAGAAGTTATTTACGATAGTCGTGTGGTCGGTCGTTTGGCTTTGACCAAAGAGGGATTATGTGCATTTGAGTATTCGGCTGAATGGCTCAATACAGGCTTCTCCATATCTCCATTTGAATTACCATTGCGCAGCGGTGTCTTTGTTGCAAAGCCCCGTCCATTCGAGGGAGGATTCGGTGCTTTTGACGATTGTCTACCAGATGGTTGGGGGCTGCTGATCCTTGATAGGTATTTGCATCAGAAGGGAATCAATCCACGTACATTATCATTGCTTGATCGTCTGGCGTTAGTTGGTTCGACAGGTCGTGGTGCGTTGGAGTTTCGTCCTGACAAGAGTGTTGTATCGAAACAAGAGTATGCGGATTTCGAGAAGTTGGCATTGAACGCTGAACAGATTCTTGATAGTGAAGATTACACTGGTGAGGGAATCGAGGAATTTCAATATAGAGGTGGTTCTCCAGGTGGTGCCAGACCGAAAATTTTCACTCGCTTTGAAGATAAAGAATGGTTGGTAAAGTTTCGTGCGAAGAGAGATTCAAAACGTATCGGTGTTGATGAGTACAATTATTCGCTTCTTGCAAAGAAATGCGGAATTGAAATGCCAGAAACCCGACTGTTTGAGGAACAATATTTCGGAGTAGAGCGTTTTGACCGTACCTCAAACGGTAAATTACACGTTGTAAGCATTGCCGGACTTATCGGGGCAGACTATCGTTTGCCAAGCATAGACTACACTCACATATTTCAAGTATGCGCAACTCTGACACATAGCGTGGCGGAAATGTGGAAAGTGTATCGTCTTATGGTATTCAACTACTTGATTGATAACAAAGATGACCACGCAAAGAATTTTGCTTTTATCTATCGTGATGGCGATTGGCATTTTGCTCCTGCATACGACCTTTTGCCAAGTGATGGTATAAATGGATTCCATACTACTTCAATTAACGATAGTATCGAACCAACAAAGGAGGATTTATTTGCAGTGGCTGTAAAAGTTGGATTGAATGAGAAAGAAGTGATTGAAGTCTTTGAAAAAATGGAGAAATATATAGGAGCGTATTTTGTTTGATTGTAGGTATTAAAATGAGGCCGATATTATTCGAAAATTGGCAATATAAATATGAGAAATTGTTATAAATACAGAGGTGGCATAGGAGTCTTTGATAAAGATGGGAAATCAATATTTGATAGAGATGTAAACACTCTTGTAAATAATCAAATCTATCTTCCGACAAAAAGTGAATTAAATGATCCAACAGAAGGCTTTTGTAATGACTATAAAATAATTTCATTGATTGAAGCGTTTAAGCAGTTTTCTGGAGATGTTAAAAAGCAGTATCAAGAATTGCTCGAAAAATTTGCCCAAATAGGGATTTATTCCCTAAGTAACAATGTGACTAATGAATTATTGTGGGCTTATTATGGTGGTGGGCATACAGGATTCGCCATAGAATATGACATTGATATACTCAAAGAGTCTCTAAATTACAATGAGAATTTTCAAGCTATTTTTGATTTTGATGTTGATTATTCTCAAAATGTTCCTATCGCGGATTTAACTATACTTCATAGTAAAGACATTATTCAGACTTTAAAGACTTTTCTGGGGACAAAATCGCTTGCGTGGAAGCATGAGGAAGAGCATCGTTTAATTGTTGAAGGAAAAGGTTTGTTTGATATTGATTATAGGGCAATTACTGGGATTTATTTTGGATATAGAATGCAAAAAGAACAGATTGACCACATAATGGATACTATGAAAGGTAGAGGACTGTCATATTATAAAATGGAATTGATTGACAAAACATACAAGTTTGTTCCATTAAAAATTGAAGATAAATATGCGAATGCGGACAAATATATTGCAAATTGCATTGATTATGACGTGGATAAATTACTTCGGAATAGTTGTGTTAGTGAAGAAGAAATCTTATTGTATAAAGATAAGTTTATAGAGGCTTTGGAAAGCATAAAAAATGAGCCTCAT
>CAQBGY010000390.1 GCA_948759685.1 uncultured Eubacterium sp. | reverse complement strand
TTGACTTATGAAAATGTAATGAAATTTGATATTATGTAGTGTTTTATTTCTTATTCACATAGTTGCACTTTTATCTAAATCCGTATAAAATTATATAGAATAGTAGATTGGAGGATAAAAATGGCGATATGGAATCCTTGGCGTGGCTGTCATCGTTACAGTACAGGCTGCAAATTTTGCTACATACATAAGGGAGATTATAAAAAGGGGATTGACACAAACATTATTAAGCAAACCGAAAAATTTTATGACCCTATTGAAAAAAACAAAAATGGAACTTACAAAATAAAATCGGGGCAAATGGTTTATGTATGTTTTTCATCAGACTTCTTGATAGAGGACGCAGATAAATGGCGTACTGAATGCTGGGAAATGATACGGGAACGCTCCGACTTACATTTTCTCTTTCTGACAAAAAGAATTGAAAGATTTTTGGATTGTGTTCCGCATGATTGGGAAAGTGGGTACGAAAATGTTACGGTTGGCTGTACGGTTGAAAATCAAGAAAATGCCGATTACCGATTAGACATTTTTTCCAGCCTTCCTATTAGGCATAAAAATATTATTTGCCAGCCATTGATTGAGAACGTCAATCTCTCTGCATATTTGCACGATATAGAATTAGTTGTTGTCGGCGGAGAATCTGATAAAAACGCAAGGCCGCTTGACTATGACTGGGTATTACAGATCCGGGAGCAATGTATTTTCCATAATGTACACTTTGAGTTTAGGCAATGCGGTACACACTTTATCAAAGATGATAAATTATATACATTAAAAGTCCGTGATTTATGCAATCAAGCAAAAAAAGCAAATATAAACTTCTGACACTCTCTTTTTTGTGCATGAAAAGAGAGGAAATAATCAATCCAAAGAAATATAATTGTCACTGGAAAGGAGTAAAAAAATGGAATGGATAGAAAAACTGAATAAAACAATTTCTTATATTGAGGAACACCTTGCAGAAGAAATAAGTTATGATGAACTTGCGCGCATAGCATGTTGCTCTACATACCACTTTCAAAGAATGTTTGCATATATGGCAGGTATTCCGCTTTCGGAATATATCCGTCGCAGGCGAATGTCTTTAGCCGCTATTGACCTGCAAAGCGGAACTGAAAAAATTATTGATATTGGTATGAAATATGGGTATTCTTCCCCGACTGCATTTAATAGGGCATTTCAAAATGTGCATGGCATAGCGCCATCAATGGCAAAGAAAGGAGGCGTTCCTATGAAGTCTTATCCCCCTATCAGTTTTAAAATAACTGTAAAAGGAGTAGAGGAATTGAATTATCGCATTGAAGAAAAAGCAGCCTTTCGCATTGTGGGAGTATCTCATCCGCTGGATAAGGAAATAGAAAACAATTTCGCAGCCGTACCGCAAATGTGGCAAAATGCAGCTGTAAACGGCACATTAGAAAAAATTGCACTGCTTATGAATAATCAGCCTATGGGTGTCTTGGGTGTAAGCGTGTGCAATGACGAAGAGGACTGGCAATATTTTATAGCGGTATCTTCCTCCGCTGAAATCGACAATTCCTTAGATGAATATGTTGTTCCTGCTTGTACATGGGCTATTTTTAGCGGAACTGGTACAGGGATATCCATTCAAGAATTGGAACAACGCATCATAGCAGAATGGCTTCCAACCTTTGGATTTGAATTTGCCAATGCTCCTGATATAGAGGTTTATCTAAACCCTGACCCTAATAATATGCAATATGAAGTTTGGCTGCCAATCAGAAAAATATGAGGTTGCAACATGATAGACAAAAATTATGATGAATTTTTAGAGACTACCGGTGCAAGCAGAAATCTTGTAGAAGATATAAATAATTTTCTTCTGGATAGCAACTGCAAACGTGAAATCAAAACAGCTAAAAGCGGTTTTACTGTTTCCTATCTTTTTCGGGATACAAAAAAGACATTAGCTACTTTCGTTTGCAGAAAAACGGGAATAAAGATTAGAATTTTCCCACAGCATCTTAATGAGTACATGGGGTTTTTAGATACGCTTCCGGCAAAGATGAAAAAAGAAATTGCAAAAGCGTCTGTCTGCAAACGCCTTGTGAATCCTAATGACTGCAATCCTAAATGTGTTATGGGATATGACTTCATTATGGATAAGGAACGCTATCAAAAATGTAGATATATGGCGTTCATGCCTTCTATAACCGAAGAAAGCACACCTTATATCAAAAGATTTTTACAAAATGAACTGTTGCAGTAAAATGATAAAACCGCCCAACGGAAAATAAAAAAAACCGTTGTTCGGCGGCAAAGTTTTCATGCGCCCGACAGAATAAAGATAGCCTAATGGCGGTTTTGAATAAAATCAAAGCCGCCGTTTTTCTTTGCGAAAAATCGAATATATGGAGGGTGTGTTAAAGTCACCCTTTTTCAAGGATATGGCGGTATCAAATGCTTAAAAGCATTGAGAGGTATCACTGTGTCCTTATTTATTATCCAACTATCTGAACCATTAAAAAAAGCCCGCCCCCTTGGAAGGGTAATTCCGGCAATCAATGTGAAATAATTCAATCCAAAAACGATAGTTATATTTCATGCGTCCGAATAGCGCCATGCTGTTTGGGCGCATTTCTGTTTCTATGGGACAGCCTCGGGCCAACTTGGCCCGAAGCCCGGCCCCGGTGCCGTTCCCCGCCGCCTCCGTTTCGGCAGCCCATTCACCAAACACCGAAACGGAGGTAAACATGGCTATCATCAATCTTCGGGATTTTTACCCGTACTATACAATGGATCCGGAAGGTTCTTATGGAACTGTACGAAGTGTTTGACTTCTGCTCCGTGGAGGAAGCGGCAGCCTATTATGAACACTGGCAGTCCTGACCCCGGGCCAAGCTGGCCTGAAGCATGGAGAAAGACGAAGGGGCAGCGCTCTTTACCGGGCGCTGCTTTTTCGTGTTTCCCCATAGGACAAGAGGGAAATGGCCGGATTCAATGCTCATTATCTTTAATCCTCCACAATTTTAATATTGCGGCCCCTCTGTCGATCAGAGCCGCCTCTGCTCTCTCATAGTAAGTCCGAGCAGTTTACTCCTTCATACAGAAACACTTTATCTACGTTCCACGGCAACACCTCCTCTTACTGCTCCCCGATTCCCCAATCTACCAGAAAACCGGGGAGACCTGCCCTATCCATCCACTGTGGCTTATTGGTGATATGAAACAAGATTAAGACATTTCTTAAAAATGAAATTTCCCCTCATCATATATCAGCCGTAAAATGGCGACATTTTTAACTTTCTCCACAGCACATAATTGTTCCGGTGCAAAAAGGTATAATAATGTTTTTATAGCAAAGGCATGAGTAACCACTAAAATACTACCGTTCTCATTATACGATTCGTTTTGAGCTATATCTTCAAGTACACCTTTCAGACGACTTGCTATAGCAGTAAAGGGTTCTGCCATACCTGTTGAATCATGCTCATAAATCGCCGCCGCAACATCCGGAAGCCTTTTATTTAATTCCGCAAATGCCGAAACACCTAACCAGTCAGAGACCACTTTTATAAAAGTTGTATTATGCTCTGCATCCATAGAACCTAGACACCACTCCCGTAGCCGCATATCTTTCTGAACTTTAATATCACTATTCCCACTGATTGATAAAATCATCTCCGCCGTCTGCACAGCTCTTAATGTGTCACTCGCATATGCAGCGTGGAAAATAGTGCCTTTAATTTCGAGCCCTAAGTCCTTTGCTGCCATTTTCCCATTATCAGTAAGCGGTGAATCACTCCAACCCTGTGCCCTGCCCAGACTGTTCAGCAAGGTTTCCCCATGCCGGACTATGTAAAAAGTAACCACGCTATCATCCCTTTCCTACCCGAAAAAAAAATTACTTATGCGTCTGCATATACTCTGCTTTCACCTTATCAATCGTTTTTCCGCCAATGCCAAAATTTTTGTCCGGTACCTCCTTAATTGTCGTAACAAAAAATTCCTGCGGCACTTTCATAATCTCAGAGGACACTTCTGTCAACCGCTTTATCAGTTCTTCTTTCTGATTATCTGATAAAGTTCCGCTTTCAACTGTAATGTAAGGCATTTTACCTCTCCTTCCCATTGTTATAAAGTCGCCCCCACTCCCCGATCTGCCGGAACGCTGGAGATGCCTGCACTTATCGGGATATAGGGGCAAAGAATAACTTATTTATTATCCAGAAAATCCCAAAACTGCTTATAGTCCAGATATCCTTTCAGATTCCCGGCATCATACTGCGTCTGCATAGCATCCTTT
>CAQBGY010000389.1 GCA_948759685.1 uncultured Eubacterium sp. | reverse complement strand
TCGGAGATAGACCGCAGTTTCAGTTTCTCCAAACTGGATAAATGTTTCGGGGATGCGGGACTGAACGCTGCCGGAAACAACCGGCAGACAGTTTCCGTACCTGTTCAGGAGCCAGCGCAGACACCGGGCAAAGCCGACAGTCCGTTACTGGCAGGCTTGGGCGGTCTGTTCTCCGCCCCGTCCTCTCCGGCTGATGAAACGCCCGACAATCCCGGTGAAAGAAAAAAGAAGAAAAAGAAACGACACTTAAAATTATAGGGACATGGAAAATAACTTAATTTTGGAGGGGCTTCTCTCCATGGTTACGGAACTGAAAGAACGGCAGGAGAAGCAGGTAACGCCAGCCAGCCGGGAGGAAACGATTAACCGACTGGACGTTATCGAACAGCGCATTTCGGAAATGCAGGGCAAATCCGGCATTACTGAAAACATGGTGCAGGAGATTCTAAACCAAATCGGCAGTATCGGAAAAGGGCAGTCCGGGAACCAAAAACAGGACCTTGAAGATATAAAGGGGCTTATCGTGACCTCGCACCGATATTTCAAGGAGCGGTTAAAGGTGTTGTTCCCGGCTGATGATACACCAGCCGGAGAAATAACGCCCGTTTCATGGTACGGCAAACTGACATACCGGGTAACTCCCTGTCTGAAGCCCAAGTTCTTTCTTCTTTCAGCAGGGATAATCATTTGCCTTGTGTCGCTTGTGTTGAATGTGCGGTTTATACAAAGAATGCAGCGGTTACAGGACAACGATATAAAATACCGCTATATCCTGATGAAAGGAAAGGCAGACGGCAGCAGCCTTGATTTGCTGGAAACGAGGTTCAGCAGGGAACGGGACAACGATTTCATCCGAAGCCTGACCGATTCGGTGAAAGGCTTTGAATACCGCAGCAGAAAGCAGGCGGAAGCGTTGGAACGGGCAAGGCTGTTAAACGAACAAGCCGAGCAGCTAAGGGAGCAAGCCGACAAATTAGGCAAGCCATAAAACAAAAGCGAAGCCGGAACAGAACCGCCCCGGCTTTTTAATTCACTTCTTTTTCTTCGTGCAGTGTTCTTTCTCGAACTGGCGCAACGTGGTGACGCTGAACCGCTCCTTGATGAACTCCCGGACATCGGAAGCCTTGTAGTACACTTTTCCGCTGATTGTGAAGTACGGCAGCGCACCGATAGCCCGGTAGCGTTGCAGGGTCTTGATACTTACTTTGAACAGCAGGCACAAGTCCTGATTATCCAGCAGGTTGTCATCTTCGGGCAGCACCCTGTCGACATTGCGCAGTACCCGTACATCCTTGCAGAGTTCTTCCAGTTTGGCGTACAGCTTCTGCATCCATACGCTGAAATCGTCATTGTCTATATACATGATTGCTTCATTTTTCTGATTATACATTATGGTCTGTCAATCGATTGATGAAGCAAAGTTCAGAAAACAGGCGCAAAGAAATTACAGGGGAACTAATGGAATCCCCTATAAATAAATCATAAGTCACTGGTTATCTATATCCTTTCTTGTCATGTTCCTTTTTGATAAGTTCTACCAGTCCATTAAGAAACCCGGTCAGTTTGCCCGGCTTCCGTTTTATCACGTCCTCATGTTTTTGGTAACAGTCGCCTATCTTGATGTTGAACAGCCATTCAAAGGCTTTTGCCAAGTCCACCAAGTAGGCGGGCTTGCCGTTCTGATACACGATGTCTTTGGAGAGGAACAAACCGCTTACCATTTCCATGATGTTGATAAGGGTTGTCTTGTCAGCGAGGTAGAGAGGGGAAAGTGGTTGTGTATTAGAATGTGTCCTGAACTGTTCGGGATATTTAATTCGTAACCTTATAATATAAATTTCTGTATTTATTATTCCTATTGCTTCATCAATAAATTGCGTAAAGGGTATTTTCCTTTTGCCCAAATTGCATACGATACAATTTGAGCTTGTTTAATCCCATTGAATAAAAACGTAATAGGACTGCATAATCCTGTTCTACTGTACTTATTTCTACTAAATAAGCAGTCAATTCATTGATAGCATCTGTCAACTCTGCAACAGATGCTTTGTGTTGAGTATATTCAGACAATAACTGAAATATGCTCAATTCAAGGATTCTTTTCATTTTCTTTAATTTAAAGTGTCGTTAAACATGATTTTATGTACTCGTCAGTCGATATAATAGTGGCATAAAATGGTGTTAATGCAGCTAAAAAAACAGCTTGCACTTTTTCTGCTTCTACCTTAAAACCTTGAAATTCTAAATCTTTAGTAGCGCAAGCGTCCTGTATTATAGTGCATTTATATCCCAAGTCTTTAGCAGCTCTTACGGTAGCATCCACGCACATGTGTGTCATCATACCACAAATAACTACATCTGTGATATTTTTAGATTGTAACAAATTATTTAATTCTGTCTGATAAAAACTGTTCGGAGAATGTTTAATAATTATATCTTCGTTTTTTATCGGAGCAACACTGCTATGTATTTCTGCCCCTATAGTATCAGGTAGAAAAAAAGTTGCATCCTGTCTAGATGAAATATGCCGTATATATATAACTGGTAGGGAATTTAACCTAAAATAATGTATAAGTTTTTGCGCTTTTAATACAGCATCCAAACTGCCTACCAGTGGATATAATCCACCTTCAAAATAATCATTTTGGAGGTCTATAAGAATTAATGCTTTCTGTTTTTTCATTTTTATGCTTTCAATATTTCCCACAAAGTTAAATGTTTACTATCTTTGTATCAAGTATGTACAATTTAGTATGATACAGACTAAAAGGTATCGAATATTGATTATCAAATTAATGTGCTCAAATAAAAATGAATAAGAACATTAAAAAAGATATTTGTGTGCTTGATTTTGCTTTCCAACGGATAGGAGGGAAATATAAAGGACGTATTCTTTGGGCTCTGTCAAAACATACGGTTATGCGATATGGTGAACTGAGCCGTGAAATATCCGACATAAGTACAAAGATGCTCACACAAACCTTGAGAGAGTTGGAAATGGATAATTTGATTCATCGTGAAATGTATCCCCAAGTTCCCCCAAAAGTCGAATACTCTTTAACCAAGACAGGCAAGGAGCTTATTCCATTCATTAAATATTTGGTTGATTGGGGATATAAAAAAATGGCTGAAGAAAACGAGAATTGATTAATTTTCATAATAACTAATTTTGTATCATCGTCATAAAAACTTATGCTGAATACAGAAACCATACAATCACTCATTGACAGTGGAGAGGGCTACAATGTGGAGTTTAAAGTTCGTGTTCCTTCAAAGGTTCGTGAACTGACAGAGGAAATATGTGCTTTCGCCAATGCAGACGGAGGATATTTGCTTATTGGAGTAGATGATAACGGGCAAGTGGTAGATACTAACTTAGAAAACGATAAGCGTTCTGCCATTCAAGGTTCTATCAGCGAAATATCTCCTGCACTTCACTGTGAATTGTATTCCGTAAATCTTGTGAATAAAACTGTTTGGGTGATTGATGTTCCGTCCGGCAAGGATAAACCTTATATATTTTCCGGTTCTATCTATGTCCGTGAGGGGGCAAACTCACAGAAACTTCGCACAGCCGAAGAAATGCGCAGCTTCTTTCAGGAGTGTAACAAAATCTTTTTCGACCATATACCCTGCCATTGGTTCAATATCTACATGGATGCAGACGAACAGATGATTAAGGATTTCCGAACAGAAGCCAAACTAAGTCCGTCCACACCCGACAAACAAATATTTGAGAACTTGGAACTGTTTACCGAGAATGGAACGGCAAAGAACGGTGCGGCGATGTTCTTTGGAAAACAACCTGAACGAAAGTTTCCACACGCTATCACAAGGTGTGTTCTTTTCAAGGGAACGAATAAAGTCTATATTATAGATGATAAAACATTCGGAGGTTCATTGTACCAGCAATACCTACAGGCTATAGCTTGGTTGGAAAGTAAACTGCAAGTAGCCTATAAAATAGAGGGAACAGGACCAAGAGAAGAAATTTGGGAAATACCTCTGACCGTATTTAAAGAAGCCATTATAAACGCTCTGTCACATCGTGATTACTATGAACAAGGTGCAAGCATTATGATAGAAATGTTTGACGACCGGGTAGAGATTTCCAATCCCGGAGGACTTCTGCCTGTTGTGGCTAAAGATTTCGGGCATAAAAGCATGACACGTAATCCGTTAATTTTCAGTTTATTTACCCGTATGCACTTAGTAGAAAGAGTTGCATCCGGTATTCCTCGTATGCAGGAAGCCATGAGGGAAGCAAATCT
>CAQBGY010000388.1 GCA_948759685.1 uncultured Eubacterium sp. | reverse complement strand
CGTATAATAGTATAGATCAAATTAAATGTGAAGATATAATAATAATTTCTTTAAACCATCCTTTTCAAGTAGATAAATTATATGTGGTTTATCCTGAAATGCGGGTGTTTGTAATTTATAATAATTTCATTTTTCAAATGGAATATTATGACCAAATTATTTATAATTTGTTAAGTGATATTTGGATCAAGAAAGATAAAGGTGAGCATTGATATTTAAGTGTAAAAGTGGATGGATAGGAGTTTTTTTATTTATTTAACATGAGCTTTATGGAGTAAATTCTAGATGATATGGAAATGTCCAGTTTTTTGCGTGTTCCCCTGCGGTATAAGTTATAATTTTCTCCTTGCTAAAGAAGTTTAAAGAATTATCAACAAAAGGTTAGTAATTCTTTTTCGATTCCTGTATTTATCTTGAATCATCAGAATGATATAAAACCATTAATGGATCTTTGTATTGATTATTTTTCATAAACAGAAGGGAATATTTATATGGCTGATAAGGAGAAGAAAACTGAAACATGGCGTAATGTAGGGTATCTTTTTCAGATTTTAAAGAAGAGTGATCTTTTTGTGTTTTGCCTGATATTTTTTACACTTCTCTTTCAGGCAGTGTTACCACTCTGGCAGATTTATATTCCTAAAAGACTTCTCTCATTGTTGATAAGTGGTGTGTCGTCAGAGAAACTTTTTCAGAATATTTGTTTTGTTGGTTTTATTACACTTTTATTGCAGGGATGTTCAACTTTGACAAAGCGACGCTATGAGGCAAAAATTAGTCTGGTGCGCACGGGTATATTTCGGGTAATGTTGATTCAAAAATTATTTCGTATGAAATATGCATTGTTTATGGAGCCGGCGACCCGTGAATTGACAGCGCGTGCCTGGAATACGACATGGAGCAATAATTATGGTGTTGAGGGTGTAATGCGCCGTTTGATGGAGATGATGGCAGCTTTTTTAACTTTACTTGGATTTGTTGGAACGCTTTTGATGCTGCATCCTTTGATACCGATATTGTTGTTTTTGCTGGCGGGAATTGATCGGAAACTGTTACATAAAAAGAGCGAAATACAGCTTAAATTACGAAAGGAAAATGTTGATGTAGGACAGCGATTGGATTATATCAATGAAACAATGCAGGATCTGTCATTTGGAAAAGAAATTCGAATTATGGGGATGGGTAAGTTTTTAATCGGCTGGCATAAAAGTTTGATGAAGGAGAAGAAGGTATTATTTGAAAGAGAACGGACGGATTGTGCTCCCGCAGATTATTTACAAATATTATTGGCTGTGTTGAGGGAAGTTTTAATTTACGGGTATCTGATTTATGCTGTCTGGCAGAAGGGGGTATCAGTAGCGGATTTTTCGCTTTATTTTGCGGCAGCAATGAGTTTTTCAGGCACGTTAATAGATTGATTACCCATTATGAAGCCTTTAGCAGGGATGCAGCGTGCATAGAAGATATTCGTGAAATGATGGCTCTTCCGGAAGAAGAGATGACAGAATTGACATTGAATTATGAGGATTTTGCTGGAAAACCGATTATTTTTAGGGAGGTTAGTTATCGATATCCAGCAGCAAAACAGGATGCTGTATCAAATTTTACCTATACCTTTGAAGCGGGCAAGTATTATGCATTGGTAGGTGAAAACGGAAGTGGAAAAACGACTCTGATTAAATTGGTTTGCGGATTGTTAGAACCGGATAGCGGAGAAATTCTTTTTGGGGAAGTGGATGGAAGAAAATTGAGCGGCTGGGCGAGATATGCTCTGTTTGGGATGGTATTTCAGGATATTAATCTCTATGTATTTACTTTGGGGGAAAATACTGCTATGGAGGAGGAATATGATCCTGTGCGGGTACATAGCGCATTGGAAACAGCGGGGCTTTGTGTAAATACCTTCCCAAAAGGGTTGAATACTATACTGCGCAGGGATTTTGACCCGGAGGGGATTGATCTTTCTGGTGGACAGCGCCAGTGCTTGGCGATTGCCCGCGCTCTTTGTCGGGAAGGGGTAATGATGACAATTTTAGATGAGCCGACGGCTGCTTTAGATCCAATAGCAGAACGTGAGATTTATAATCATCTGGATAGACTTTTACAGCGAAAGAGCGCTATTTTCATTTCACACAGACTGGCAAGTACTCGTTTTTGTGATGAAATTTTAGTGATGCAGGGAGGAACATTGATTGAAGAAGGGAGCCATGAGAGTCTTATGGCATTAGGGGGTATTTATACACAGATGTTTGAAGCACAGAGCAGCTTTTATCGGGAGGAAGGGAACTAAATGTCAGAAAAGAATGGATACCGGTTTCATCAAAAATTAAAATTGATTATGGTGCTTACAAAAAAGGCGGTTTCTTATGCACCTTCTTATCTTCCTATGCGTGTTATACAATTGGTATTGCAGATTTTTGCACCTTTTCTTATTTCTGTGTTTCCTGCATTGATTTTGGATGAATTGACTGCCCATAATAATTTGCAGAAGCTTCTTTTGCTGACTTTGGTTACAGTTTTTCTTGGAGGGATTTCGGGTCTGATGGATTATCTGCTTAGGCGCAGACTTTCTCAGGATGCTTTTGTAATCAATCAGAAGATTGAACTTTCGATCAATGAGGCATTTATCCGTATGGATTATGAAAAACTGGAAGATCAAAAAGTACAGGAATTGAGTCAGCTTGCCAGAGATACAAACAATCATGCATCCAGTCTGGAATCTATGATTAGTACGTTTTTTAGTATGATGGGTCAATGTATTTCTCTTGTTGGGATGGCAGCAATTCTTTCCCGTTTGCTGTTTACCGATGGAAAAGTAGAAAAAATATCGGGGGTAGTCGGTTGGCTGGCCAGAAATAGCGTGATTTGTCTTTTGATTGCGCTGGCGCTTTGTCTGATATCTTCACGGATGAATGGACTTTTGCTTAAAGTTTATGAGCGCTATGATAAAAAATTTGCAGCGTTAGGCAGGGAATATAAATATTATGGACAACTTGCCAGAGATGAAATATATGTTAAGGATATTCGAACATTTCGGCTTTATAATTTGATTAACCGGCGGATAGAGCACTACTGTCAAAGAAATAAAAAATTGATGGATGAGGTTAATATTCCAGAGATTTTTACAGATATGACAGGAAATTTGATGATGGCATTGGAGCTGGTGATTGTTTATGCAATGGTAAGTAGTAAGGTACTGATGGGTGTTATTTCGATAGGAGAATTTTATTTATATATTTCTGCCATAACCCAGGTAATATCACTGGTCAGGGCAGTATTTGAGAATAAGAACAGTATTGATCGCTGTTTAATGTATCAGCAGGCTTACTGTAAGATAGAGGAACTGGCGGAAAAATCCATATGGATCAAAGAGAGAGAGGAAATACATAAAGAATGCGGGAATACCCTTGTATTTGAACATGTGACATTCGCTTATCCCGGAACAGATAAACAGGTGATTGACGATGTTTCATTTACCCTTCATCCTGGTGAAAAATTGGCCTTAGTAGGGCGTAACGGAGCGGGGAAAACGACACTTGTCAAATTGATGCTCGGTTTATATAAACCACAGAAGGGACGCATTTTATGGAATGGACAGGAAATAGGGAAATTGCCCTATGAGGAATATATTCATAATTTTAGCGCAGTTTTTCAGGATTTTAAATTGATTGCAAGTTCGATTGCAGAAAATGTGGCTATGGAAGAGGTATGGGATGAAGAGAAAGTAAAGAAAAGTCTTTATGATGCTGGGTTTTCATCGCTCCTGGCAAGTTTAAAGGAGGGGGTCTTTACACAACTTCTTGGAAATTTAAATCAGGAGTCCGTCAATCTTTCTGGCGGGGAGGCACAGAAAATTGCTATTGCCCGTGCATTTTATAAGGAGGCTCCGATTTTGATTTTGGATGAACCAACAGCGGCGTTAGATCCTATTGCAGAGCAGGATATTTTTATAGTCATTAGAAAAAAACTGCAAGGGCAGTCTGCAATTTTTATTTCGCATCGCCTTTCCAGTTGTAGAATTTGTGACCGTATCTTAGTACTTGACAACGGAAAAATTTTGCAGGATGGATCTCATAATATACTGGCAGCAAAAAATGGGCTTTATCAGACGATGTGGAAAGCACAGAAGGGGTTTTATATGGAGGAAGAAAATGGAGCGAAGTACTCTTGAAAAATTTTTGCAGGGATGTTAAAATGGAGAAGGTTAAAAGGGCTCAAATAAAAGCTTATGACAAAACATAAAAGGGTGATTGTTGATTAAAATATTAATATG
>CAQBGY010000387.1 GCA_948759685.1 uncultured Eubacterium sp. | reverse complement strand
ATTTATCACTGTACTTACTTTCCCAATATCTATAAAATCTTCCTGATTATTATATCTCATCATTTTCCTGTACAATCCTTTTTAAATACTCCAAATAAATACAATCTCTTACATTAACGCTTTTAATTTTCTGTTTTACATCTGTTTTTTTAATCCATCCTTTTTCCAATCCAATTTCTTCCAAACATGCAATCATTCTCCCAGTTATACCCTGTACTTGTAAAACTAAATTTTCTGCCAGCATCCTATCATTATAAGATCCTAAGTCCAACCAGACTGTTTCGCTGCTTAATCTTCTAAGTTTAATTCTTTCATTCAGTAAATAAACACGATTCAAATCTATAATTTCAATTTCATTTCTATCTGATGGATTCAATTCTTTAATATATTTAAAAACTTTTACATCATATATATATATACCTGGACAGACATTACTTTCTCTACTCCATTTCCTTTCATCATTTTTAAAATGAAGATTTATTATGTTTCCATTTTCTGAAAATTCAACGGAAGTAGCCACAGAACTATCTGCACTCGGTACACAAAACATTGTATCCATTCCATCAATATAACAATCTAATTCCTCTCTCAATGCACGTGTGATCTCACTTCCATAAAAAAAATTATCCCCTAAAATGACACAAAAACAGCCACTTACTAAATCTTCACATCTTAATAAAGCGTCTGCAATTCCCAACGCTTCATTTTGATAAACATACATAATATCAATCCCAAAATCTTCCCCATTTCCCAAAACAGAATAAAATGAGTCAAACTCTTGTTCTTTAATAACAATAATAATTTCATTTATATTGGCATTCATCAAAACTGATAAAGGATAATATATTGCTGGCTTATCATATATTGGTAATAAATGCTTATTGATTACTTTAGTCAATGGATATAATCTTGTCCCATTTCCACCAGCTATTACAATGCCTTTCATATACGCTAATCTCCAAACTTCTATTATAATACTTAAATGAAGCACTCATCTTTTAATACTAATCTCTTCAGAAGCAATTAAATAATTGCAAAGTTTATCATACATTTTTTTAATCAATCAATCAAGGGACAGAACCAGCAAATTGTTTTGCCAATTCTGTCCCTTGCAATCAGTATTCAGTTTTTATATAGTTATAATATTAAACAAAAAAGATTATGGAGGTATTAGCCAATGAAAAAAATCAACTTAAAGAAGCTTTTATTAACATTCACACTGCTATTTATGATACAAACTAGCACGCCCTTCTTCTCTCATATAGCGGAAGAAGAAACCTATTCTGAGGAAGAATTGATTTCGCCACATAGTGATTGTCCCTCTTCTGGCGTTCGCAATAATTGATGTATCGTATCCTTGTAAAACTGTTCATAATACTTTCTATTACAAAAATGACTAATGATAATGCATTGTATCAAATCATTGGTCATTTTTTCTTTTTGTATCTGTCGTCCTGACACTGATTTTTGCTGCCTATCCATCCACCATAGATCATAAAGAAATTCATTGATCACCCAAAGCCTTTTGCATCTCAACACCTCTCTCAATCCTTTTTTATCTAACACTTCCGCAAACTGATATTCCCCCAAACTGCTAAGCTCATTTGTAACACATGCCATAATAAACTCATACATAGAAATATATTCAGATAATAAATCTTTATTCTCAAACTTTTCAAAAAAACCTAGCATAAAATCAATTAACTTCCTTTTTTCAGTCTCATCAGCCTCCTTAGCTTCATTACAGATACAGGACATCTCTGTCTCAGTCAGATACACCTCTTCCGCATCATAAAACTTTTCCGATTTCAAGGTACATCGCAGCGCTTCATCCTCTCTCTCAATAAACTCACTCCCTGTGATTTTGCCCTCTATCAAATCAAGTGCCGCCTCGTATTCCATCACAAACTGCATATTTTCTGGTATTTCCAGACAGAGTTTATTTTTCATTTGCCCCAACAGCGCTCTGGCTTTTTCAGGTTCACGATTGTTACGGCAGACATCCAGTTCATGATGAAGATGTAATACACTTCTGTCATTGGTCACGAGTGCTGTCTTTTGGATTACTTTGGACAAACCTAAGCGCATTAAAATTTTCCCCAACGGCTCACGCTGCATATTTGCCTGTTTTTTCTCCGCCCTGCGCAGTGATTTGACTGAGCAGATCCCTTCACACACCTGCTCCTGAGTCAGCCCCAGCATATTCCTGCGAATGCGCAGAACATCCCCTATGGCAAACACCCACCGCTGCCTGTACAGATAGGTACAATCCTGCATATATACTGGCACATCATAGGCAGTATACAGATTTTTAAGCAGTTCTTCCAGCGCCGTGCTTTCCTGTAAAAGCTGCTCATATCGCTCTGCTTCCCTCAATCTTCCACCTTCCACCAGTTTATGTATCATCTCTTCCAATATCTGTTTCCTACACTCAAGCAGCTCTGTCAGATAATATGCTCTTCCTGTATCCCGCAGCATTTCGACTGCCTGTTCACACACCCGCAAGGCATCATACAGTCCTGTCAAATCCAGCGTTTTGTATTCAGCCAGCGTTTCCCGCAGATAATACCAGACGATCTTGGGATAAATTTTCGCTTTTGACAGCTCATCAAAAAGAGAGTCCTCCACATATGCCATCCAATATCTGCATTTTGCTGCAAAGGTATTATTCGCCGATTGCCGATAATATTCAAATTCCAAAATGGCATTCACCTCTAAAACAGACAATAGCTTCTCTGGCACGCCCTCCTGATACGCCTGCTCTACATGCGGGACTGTCAAACACACTGCCATTTCATAGAGACTGCCCAGCACTGACCTGTCCGCCCCCTGCTGCTTCATCATCTCCGCATTCATCATCATGCAAAATTGCTGTTTTGTTTTATCATGTAACGGCTCCTGTTTCTTATACTCCCCAAGCAACTGTTCTGCCAGCTGAATTGCTTTCTGATCAATGGCACACAAGATTTGATGCTGCCACACCCATTCTGCATAATCCTCGTTATCCAACAGGTTCTCATACAAATCTGGCGCAACGCCAAGCCGTCCCAACAGGCAGTTGCGCATTGTCTTGCAGACCGTTCTCTCTCCGCTCTCAATTCTCGATAACCGGCTGACATTCATCAATCCTTCTGCCAATACTTCTTCGGGTACACCTGATTCCATACGCACGCGTTTTAAAAATACAGGAAAATCCTGCTCCGACTGCAACGGAACCTTTAATACATTTTTTTGTTTTATCCATCTTTTTATTTTGCCATGTACCTCCTCACAATAACCTACAACCATCGTATCACACTATACATCCCTTTTCAACTATCCATTCAATACGCTCTCCTGCTGAATATGCTCTGGTCTGGCCTATCTTAAATCCTTTTTTTTGAAAACTCCTTCCTGCCAGAATCGTCATTCCTGCGATTGCTATAAGTGAGGACAAAACTACCGTTCCAAACGGAACCCGAAAATGCATAGGACGCGCGGAGGCGTTCCAACTGTCAATCTGGAAAAAAACGTGAACTGCCCCAGACCTTTAACAGCATCGGATTGCGCTCATTGATACAACATTGATTCAACAGATAAAGACTGCCGATTGCTGCAACTTGATTTTTTACCAGATATGCATTGAGCAGGATACAGCTCCCCATAGAATTATTACACAAAATACTGAAAACAATCCTTTGCGTAAGGAAACGAATGGTCGCCATATTCCACGGCATCCCAATTGCAGACACAGACCGCAAGCCGAACCTTGCAGTCAAAAGACTTGTGCAGTTTAAAAAATTCCGCTTTTAATAAATTGTTCAAATTCTGACAGCTCCTTTAAATCCTTCTTTCGACTCTCAACACCTCTATATATGATATATCACAAAGAGGCATATTGAGAAATACCTGTATTCATGTTAAAATAGGGTTGTGTAATTAAAAAGAAAGTTAGGATGCGTTTTCCCAAGAACCTTAGTTCTGTATGGTGCCCTCTAGTCTTACGAAGGAGGGTGGTGCCCATGAGTATAATGGAAGTTTTGACATTGTTACTTGTAATTTTTGCGGCTCTGTCTTACATAGACAATCATAAAAAGAAATAAGCATCCCTGAACCGCCTAAAGTCTAGGATGCTTATTTCTTTATTTTAACATTCAACACTGAGGGCATATCGGAAGATCGTATCCGATAGACCTTTCTAAGTAGATTATACACCAGAGCTGCTTGTTTTGCAAGCGGCTCTGTTATTTTCTCCAGGGTTGTTTCACGAAGGCTTCCAAACGACATCATTTATTATGAACTTGCTG
>CAQBGY010000386.1 GCA_948759685.1 uncultured Eubacterium sp. | reverse complement strand
GTTTACTTTAATGCACGTATATATGAATACGGAGATAAAGTAAAGCTAACAGAGGGAGAAAAAGAGATGGCTTCGCCAAAGCCAGACTGAATCATATCTACCGACTTTCTTTTGGGGGCTGCAAAACAATCCCAACTCCTACCTCAAAAGCAAAGCAAGACTCGCCCCTTGCCAAGCCACAAAAGGCAACCCGAAAATCCGTAAACCAGCCTTCCATTTTGCAGACGTAATCGGCGAAATTATCCCCGAGATGCCTTATCTTTGCGAAGCGGAGATTTCGGGGCAAAAGAGAACGATTTTCCCCATTTTCCCTCTGTTTTGAGATAGGCAACGAAGAAAAGTGTTAAATCTTCGATTTTTGAGCAGTATATCTTAAGTCATAAAACACTGATAATAAGCCATTATAATCAACTACTATAATACAGCATAGGCATCTTTATTCGCAGTAGTTGCAAAAATCAACAACTTTAATTCGGGCTCGAAGCCTAGTGCCTTTTCTATTTCTGTATCAATCTCACCTTCTGTTAACTGAGCATTCGCATAGTCATCCTTACCTTTGCATTGAATATCACAATATCCGCCATATTTTTCAACATATGAAAATACACCAACACCATGCTGATTTCGCCCTTGGCAACCATGTCGTTTTATTGTATCTTCACAAGTCCATATTTCACCCCACAATAATTTGCAGAGTTTTTTAAAGTCTTGCCAGTTACTTGGCTTTTTCAATTGATTTTGTGCTATCATACAAAGAAAATATTTTATATACCTAATCTTAAGTCATTGTCATTGTACAATCACAATCAACTTCCTATCTCTATTCAACACAATATCATGTCCATATTCATCAAGATGCTGATATTGATGTTCTCTCCACCCCCTTAGTTCTACCGATTTAACACCTGCTGATGAAAGAACTGAATAGAAGCCCACTCTGATTCTTGGATCTTCAGTCTGTAATAGTTCTTCATATAGTTTATCAGCCGTTGCTTTATCTCGTTTCAACCTCATGGTCAAGGGGGTAACAATCATTCGATAGACAAAAGTCTCTTGAAGTTTGGTCAAGTAGTATTTCAGGTTCTCCACAACTTTGTTATCATCCATCATTGAGAATATGAAGTTGTATGAGGCATAACAATTAGTCAATTCATACTTGTTCTCTTTTAACTCGCTATAAATCTCTTTCAAATTTTCCACGTTAGTGTTGAGTGAACAATTAATTGATATTCTATTAAAGGAATCATCATGCCATTTCCACTCTTCCAGCTTCAGAAGCTGTTTTATATCTTCATCTTTATCAAATTCAGTGACAATGATTTGAGCCAATGTCGCAGACATTTCGCTATTCGTATTATCTATATTGGCTATAACCAATTCTTTCAATAACTGTTTCTGGTTTCCCACTTTCATTAAGAACAGCAGAATATTTGCATCGTCAATATTATCTCTATTTTCATTAAGATACTTTACAATGATTCGAGCCGCGTCTGATGTTGTGTTAATATATTTTGAGAAGAAAACAACATAGGAATAGATACACTTGTCTTCCTTAACAATTTTCTTTAAATTAGCCATATCATCGGCAAGTAAATAATCAGCCTCATCAACGATTGTTTTCTCAATATATGGACTATCATTGTAGAAAATGTGCATCTGGGAAAATTCATACTCTTTACCACAGAACTCAAGTTTAACTGCACATATTCATCAAGCTTATGATACATTAGATATATACAGAATCGCATTTTGTATGTGTATTCTGTTGTCACCTGAGCCGTATCGAACACCTCCTCGGTAACTTTGAATACGTCTGTATCCCTCCCCGTCCTTTTCAAATGAACAACTAGACATAAGACCATATCACAAAGGACATAGGCATTCCCTTCCTGTTTGAATAGGTGTAACATTCCCTCTAAATGCTCGTCCATACTCGACAGGTTGGAAATCTTATGTATCATCATGAGTCTTAAACGCGTATCCATGTGATACCACTTCTTAAGCATTCGAGAGGCTAACTCAGAACCATGATATTTTACTATAATCTGACCAGCAAATCTATAGTCGTCAGAATAATTAGTCAGAAGGTACTCTTTGACATCCTGACGCTCAGAATAATTCTGTATAATGGCTTCCAGTATGCCCCATTTTGAACCGAGGATATAGTCACTCATCGAGATTTCGCCATTGAGTATCCGTGGTATGTACCTTTCTGCAAATTCCTCCTTGTAATGTTCTATATACACAGACACTGCACGGTCTTTCATTATATCCTTGTTCGCATTATCGATACATTTATCTAGATATGCCTTAATACGTTCGTCATTGCCTTGGTATATTTCATATGCATATCCTGCTATCCACGAAGATTGGTTTAACGGCATCTCATCCAGACATCGCTGAAGTTTTTCGATAACATCAGCATCTTGTCCCCAGTTTTGGATGAGAGGATGGACAACAATATGCTGATAACTTTTCATCCCCTCTAATGCTTCAAGAAGTTTAGCTTTAATTCGAGAATCGTTAACAATGGTATTTACAATGAGGGACTCAGCACCCCACATAAAATGATTTTTGTCCCTATTGACAGCCCATTCGGTTATAACTTGAAGCAAATCAGAAGATAGTTCTTGTCTTTGAATAATCGCCCACAATTCATATCCATTCCCAAAATTAAAAGAATATTCCTTATTAAGTTCCTCCCTGATGGCCTTAATAACATTTGGATGATTTATCCAACATGTCAATAGATATTTCCAGGCTATATCCTTGCTAATACTACCTTGTTCTCTGTAGGGTGCGCTAACCGACTTTAAAGCCTTTTGCATGACAGCATCGTCTTGTAGGAAATATTGCTGCAATAACCGGTTAGCCTCCTCTCGAATTGAAAATGGTAGTTCTGAAACTAATTCAAGGATTCCATCAGATAAAACGGGCTCACCTTTAAATAAAGAAAACTCCATTTGATAAAAGTGAGTAAAGATGTCACCTGCCACAACTTTCCGTATTAGCTCGTTTTCCTGATCTATATCTATCCCATCTACAATAACACTTCTAATGAAGAAGGCTACCACTTCTGGCAATGTTGATGGTACTATATATGAATTAACCATCTCCAGCAACTTCTCATCTCCAGCGATATGATTCCTAATTACCTTAGATGCGAGTATTTTGTTGCTCACATCACCATTTATAACAGTCAAAACAACAAACTGGCGATCTTCTTCCGTCAAGTTAGCCACTTGTGCCAAACCAGATAACCTAATGTCATGATATACGGAAGCCGAAGGGATATATCTGGAAATAAAGTCTTCAATACGAGCCTGTAATGAGGTATTATACAAACCATCGAGCAGGATTTCCAGTAAATCATGTTTGAAGTCATAATCAGATTCCCACTCAATCCTTTGTATGTATTCTTCAATTTCTTCGAGTAAGAAATATTTGGGTGCTTTCACAGATCTTACCAGAACCTCTAATTTCAACTTATACAAATAATAATCCCTATAATCGTTTGTTTTTATAGGTTTTAAGATATTGTACAAACCTACAAAAGCTGATGCTGGCATCATTTCGAAAAGAAAGAGAACAACTTGGTGTAGCCCGGTATTCGAAACATTATCTCGAATAAACGCTTTAGCCCTCTCTATATCTACCGAAAGGTATTTGGCAGTCATAAATTCCTGTAGTTGCCTATTGATAAAGGAGATGCGAGAGCCTATTCTTTCCTCTATAACGCCCAGTTGATGTGTATCATGCCTGAATAAATCATCAACAATACGCGCATTATTCAGTTCCTGCCCTGATGTCTGACTATTCAGATATTGGTTAAGCAGTATTTCTGCCTGGGTCTTATCCATGCTGCCATCATTGTAATAGTCAAACATTTCTTTTGACAGAACTCCAAGCATCATTTTGTTACTTGTGTAGTCAAATGACCCAGAATAGTCGTAAGCCTGGTACTTGCGTGACTGCTGATGCTTAACAAACAATTGCTCCATTATACAGTCCATGGCTGCAATATTGTTGTGAGGAAGTTCGTTACCCTGTAGATATTGCCCAATAAGGATGGTTAGCAGCATAGGGTTCTCTTTCATACGATCAACGTCATGTAGCGACCTCAACTTAGCAGATAGGAACTCTGCTGTCCTCTTTGTTTCGCGAACCAGACCATTATAATGATCAACGCATTTCTTCACAAGCTCATCCTGCTGTAGCGCAGACAATGGTGCGATTGTATATGTGTCGCTTGTACTGAAGGGAAGATCGGAAGAGCACACGTCTGAACTC
>CAQBGY010000385.1 GCA_948759685.1 uncultured Eubacterium sp. | reverse complement strand
CCGAGGCTACACGGCCTGCCTGCTGGGCAACGGCACCGTCGGCCGGATCGCCCGAAGGCACGGCAGATCTTCGGCACAGGTCATCCTGCGCTGGAATCTGCAAAAGGGCGTCGTGGTCATACCGGGTTCCAGTAACCCGGCCCACATACAGGAAAATACAGAACTGTATGATTTTGAACTGACGGAGGATGAAATGAGGCAAATCAATGCGCTTGACCGGAATGAAAAGCATGACTGGTATTAAAGACGAAGGATTTGCTTTATAAAAAGGGTTGCGCCAAAGAAAATATGGAATCACACTTTTTATATATTATTGCAAATAAGCCTTAAATTGTTCTCAGAAAGGAGATTGTTATGATGAAGAAAAAAAGAACTGTATGGATGAATCTGCTGCTGATATTTACATTGGTTGCAGGACTGGTATTTCCGGCATCCAATGTGAATGCTGCGGGCAAGCAGAAAAAGGAAACAAAGAAGGTGTTGGTTGTTTATTTTTCGGCAACAGGAACAACAAAGAGTGCCGCAAAGAAAGTGAAAAAGGCAACGGGAGGTAAGTTGTATCAGATTAAAGCGGCTAAGCCATATACATCGGCTGATTTGAGTTATGACAATGATAACTGCCGGGCAAATGTGGAACAGCAAGACGGAACGGTAAGACCGAAAGTGAAAGGCAAGGTAAAGAATATCCGAAAATATGATGTCATATTTCTGGGTTATCCCATCTGGTGGGGTAAGGAGCCTATGATTATCCGTACTTTTTTGGAATCTTATAATCTGAAAGGAAAGAAGATTGTTCCATTCTGTACCAGTGGAGGAAGCGGAATCTCTGGCAGTATGAAAGGGGTAAAAGCGGATGCCAAAGGTGGTTAAAGGTAAGGATTTGACAGATGTTTCCTATAAAAGCGTGGAAAAATGGGCGAAAAAGAAAGTGAAGCAGACGCAAAAACACAGTTGGCTGTATTAGCAGTTATCCTCTTGTTTTTTGTCAAATATTTTAGCGGTATATTTAAGGGGGTATCATATCAGACGCATATTTGTGATTGAATTTAAGGCGGAAGAGACGGTGGCATTTTCCAGACAGTTGGAGGACTGCTATGAGGTATGTAAAGACGGGAAAATAAGTTAAAAAAGTTTCTTTGGGATTATGGCATGCCAAAGTGATAGAAGATATTTTGAGGCAGACAGAGAAGATATTGATAAGCAGATAAAAGAGATTGGCGGTTGGATAAAAAAACTGGACATAAAAAATAAAATTTTTTTCTCTGCGGTTTCCTTATGACCATTTGACGAATGCCTGAAATAACGTAATCCTGAAAATTGAATAATAAAATGGCAGCCTCAAATTTATAATGATTTTTAGATAAATCAATGTTATGATAAAAGAAAAAATGAACGAGGATGGTGATTACGATGTACAATCCCCAGCTTGAAACCTTTATCCGTGTAGCGGATGCCGGAAGTTTTAATAATGCGGCAGAACAGGCATATATCACACCCACGGCAGTCATTAAGCAGATGAATTTATTAGAGGACGGTTTGGGTGTGAAACTGTTTGAACGGACGCACAGAGGCCTCCATTTGACGAAAGCAGGAATTTCTCTTTATCAGGATGTAAAGTATATTATTGGGTATTGTAAGGATTATGTGACAAGGGCGGAAAATGCCATGCAGGAGGATGAATCCGTAATCCGCATCGGAACGTCTCCGATGACGCCGGCACAGATTCTTGTAGAATTATGGCCAAAAATCCATGAACACAGCCCGCATATAAAATTCCAGTTGATACCGTTTGACAATACATCGGAGAATGCAAGGGAGATATTGGCAAACCTCGGACAGAACATAGACGTGGTGGCAGGGATTTTTGATGAGACAATGCTTGACCTCCGAAAATGTGACGGATTTGAGATTAGCAGGGAACCCATCTGCTGTGCCGTATCCGTCCATCACCGTCTTGCACAGAAGAACCAGATCGCAGTACAGGATATGTATGGAGAGAATCTGATGCTGATGCACCGGGGCTGGAGCCGCTATGTTGATGAACTTAGGGATGATATTTGGGAGAATCATAATCAAATCAACATTGTGGATTTTGATTTTTATAATGTAGATACGTTTAACCGTTGTGAAAACAGTAATGATATGCTGATGGCAACAAAGGCATGGACAAATGTACATCCGCTGTTAAAGATTATTCCGATGGAATGGGAACACAGTATTCCATATGGGCTGCTCCATTCAAGAGAACCGTCAAAAACGGTACAGAACTTTCTGGCAGCGGTGCAGACAGTATTATAAAGCGTATTTCGTTTCCTATTGAACAGCCAGAGTTAAAACCTTTAGGTATAAACTGATGAACGAAGTGAGACTTCTTTGGAGGTCTCTCTTTTTTTATAATAATAGTAAAGCAAAAAGGAATGGAGGATTGCTATGAATAATTTTATTTTTGAAAATTCCACAAAGGTTTATTTTGGAAAGGGGTGTGTGAAGGAATATCTGGCGTGCCTGACAGAAAAATATGGCGAACGTGTCATGCTCTGCTATGGCGGTGGTTCCATTAAGAAGAATGGAGTTTATGAGGAAGTAACGGAAAAATTAACGTCAGCAGGGAAAAAGGTCTTTGAATTTCCGGGAATTATGGCAAATCCAACGTATGGGAAAGTTCTGGAGGGAGCGGAATTTGCAAAAGAGAACGAAATTGATGTAATACTTGGTGTCGGAGGCGGTTCGGTCATGGACTGCTGTAAGGCGATTTCCCTTGCCGCAAGGTATGAAGGCGATGTGTGGGCGGATTTTTGGGCAAGGCCGGGCATCATTGATTTTAAGCCGCTGCCGTTAGGGGTTATTGTTACGGTGGCAGGAACAGGAAGTGAATGCAATGGCGGCGCCGTGATTACAAATGAGGATTTGAAAGTTAAGACAGGCAGGGATTATCCACAGTGTAATCCAAAATTTGCCCTGCTTGATCCGGAATACACCTACAGTGTTCCAGAGTTTCAGATGGTTTCCGGTAGGTTTGATACCTTGTCCCATATCATGGAGATTTATTTCAGTGAACCGGATGAGGATAATGTTTCGGATGACATTGCGGAGGCACTGATGAAGAATGTGATCTGCAATCTGAGGGCGGCAGTTGCAGGTCCAAAGGATTACACAGCCAGAAGCAATTTAATGTGGGATGCCACGATGGCAGAGAAAAAAATCATTAAGCTGGGGAAGAAAACGGATTTTGAGTGCCATCAGATGGAACACCAGCTTGGGGCTTATACGGACTGTAATCATGGTGTCGGACTTGCCGTTCTGCATCCGGTGTATTACCGCCATATTTACCGGAGCGGGATTGAGAAATTCAGAAAGTTTGCCGTCAATGTATGGGGGATTCCGGCAGATGGGAAAAGTGATGAGGAAACCGCAAGGGCAGGAGTGGAGGCATTGGCAGATTTTATCAAAGAAACCGGGATGCCGGCTACCCTGCAGGAGCTTGGGATTGATGAGACTGTGGACTTAAAGGAAATTGCGGATTCCTGTGCGGTTGTTCCAGGCAGTTACAAAAAGATGACGCATGAGGAAATTCTTGAAATATTTCAGGAGTGTAAGAGATGAAAGGAAAGGTGAATGATATGAAAAAAAGTAAAACAAATGTATTTCGTGTACTGTCGGTAATTCTTATGCTTGTTATGGTGATATCTGCTGTGAATGGTAACACAGTAAGTGCAAAAACGGCCAAAGCGAAAACGGATAAAAAGAAGAATGTTGTGGTACTTTATTTTTCCGCAACAGGAACCACAAAAGGGGCAGCACAGAGGATTAAAAAAGCAACGAAGGGCAAGATGATTTCTATTAAAGCGGCTGACCTCGGCTATAGCGATGATGAAAGCCGGGTAACAAAGGAGCATGAATCCGCAGGCTGTCCTGCGAAAAGCAGTGTGCGTCCGAAAATTTCTAATCTGAAATCCATAAAAAAGGCTGTAAAAAAAGCGGATGTCGTGTATATCGGTTACCCAATCTGGTGGGGAGAGGATCCGCATATCGTCTATACGCTGGTGGAAGGAGTAAGCCTGAAAGGAAAAACAGTAGTTCCATTTTCCACATCCATCAGCAGCGGGCTTGGCAGTAGTGCCAAACATCTAAAGACAAAAGCCAAAATATCCAATAAGACAAAATGGCTGAAAGGTAAAAATTTTTATGACATTCCATCTCAAAAAATTGTCAATAAATGGGTGAAGAAACTCAAATATTAAGGCTATATCATAAAAGTTTTTGTACTTCTTTGATAAATTTTTTTGTAGAT
>CAQBGY010000384.1 GCA_948759685.1 uncultured Eubacterium sp. | reverse complement strand
GGAGGTTGTCACATGGACAATAACAGTTTATCACACACGAAATGGAATTGTAAGTATCATATTGTATTTGCACCAAAATTTAGAAGGAAAATTATATATGGACAGTTGAAACAAGACATAGCGAATATATTAAGTACGCTATGTAAAAGAAAGGGGGTACATATAGTAGAAGCAGAGATGTGCAGTGATCATGTCCATATGCTTGTAGAAATTCCTCCGAGCATAAGTGTTTCAAGTTTTGTAGGGTATCTCAAAGGAAAAAGTACGCTTATGATATTTGAGAGGCATGCGAACTTGAAATATAAGTTTGGGAACAGGCATTTCTGGTGTAGAGGATACTATGTGGATACAGTGGGCAAGAATGCGAAGAAAATACAAGAATATATTCAGAATCAATTAAAAGAAGATTATGAATATGATCAAATAACACTCAAAGAGTATATTGACCCGTTCACGGGTGAGCCAGTAAAAAAGAACAAATAGTAAAAGTCCGATAGGACTTTGTAGAGAATGATGTTGCGGGTGGCGAACTTGCGATGGGTCTTTAGACTCCAGAGCCGGTAATGAGCCCTTATAGGGCGTGAGCAAACCACCGGCTAAGCCGGTGGTTCTGATTTGCGTTTTTAGATAAAAAGATAGAATGAATGAGCTAGATTCCGCCGTAGTCGGCATTGTGGAAAAATCTAAATTTTTGAATTTTCCCACGATGCTGGTTTTAAAAGCTTGAAATTATTCGGTTGGACGCATATAATTATAGACGATTAGAGTTTGAGAAAGGATGAATGAGAATGTTAGAGTTTATTTCTGCCCCAGAAGCGGCAAAGAAATGGGGCATTTCGGAAAGACGAGTACAGAAACTATGCGAAGAAAACCGCATTCCCGGTGTGGCAAAGTTCAGCCGTATGTGGCTAATACCAAAAGATGCTGAAAAGCCTGCTGATGGTCGATTAAGAAATAAGAAAGGCAGTAAATTTCAGGAGGAAAACATTTCATGAATGAATATAGGATAATGATTGTTGATGATGAGCCAGATATTTTAAATTTACTTGAAAAAGCACTTAACATAGAGGGATTCTATCATATCATCAAAATTGATAATGGGATTACCGCTGTAAACATCTGCGAACAGAACCAGCCGGATATTATTATTTTAGATATTATGCTTCCGGGAATTGATGGGTATGAAGTGTGTAAGCGGATCAGACAGTTTTCCCATTGTCCTATTCTGTTCCTATCGTCAAAAAATGATGAATTGGATAAACTGCTTGGCTTGGCAGTAGGCGGTGACGATTATGTAACAAAACCTTTCAGCCCCAAAGAAGTAGCATACAGGGTAAAGGCACAGTTGCGGCGAGCAGAATATAAGAATACTCCAATGAAAAATCAGTCTATGAAAATAGGACAGTTGATGATTGATACGCAAGGCTGCCGGGTGACGAAAGGCGGAAAAGAAATTGAATTGACTGCCCGTGAGTTTGAAATTTTGATTTATATGGCAGAAAATATAGGACGTGTTATCAGTAGGGAACGTCTGTATGAAACTATTTGGGGTGAAGACAGTTTTGGATGTGACAATACAATCATGGTGCATATCCGGCACCTGCGTGAAAAGATAGAGGATAATCCTGCTATCCCCGAATATATCATAACAATGAAAGGTTTAGGCTATAAACTGGTGAACCCTTATGAAAAGTAAACAGAAATTCAATCCGTTCTTATGTTCATTTGCTGTCTTTTCCATTTTTGTTCTGATGATGGCATCTATTACAATCGGTTTGTTTTATTATATATTTTCCATTCCGGAGCCGGAGGGGCTAAGTATCGCTTCATGGCCGCAGATGTTTACAGATAATTTTTCTGTTTGGATGGATTACGAAGATGAAAACTTGGAAGTAGAAAAAATAGGGCTTGACCGTTTGGATGAATATGGATTATGGATTCAAGTAATTGATGAATCCGGGCAGGAGATTTTTTCTTATAACAAGCCGGAAAGTTATCCCACAAGCTATCCAGCTTCTACGCTGCTTGCTTTTGGTACAAGTGCTTATGAGAATGAAAATACTGTTTTTGTAAGCTGTTTAGAAGATTCAACAGAAACTTGCAGCTATATCATAGGTTTTCCCTATGCAATAGGAAAATATATGCTGTATTATAATGGTGAAAGATTTACCCGGTTACTGCCTGTTGTGAAAAAAATCGTTCTTTCAGCCTTATTCATCTTTGCCGTTTTGGTTTTCGGATATGTTTGTTGGATTTCAAGAAAATTATCAAACATAACAGGGGGTATCCGAAACGTATCACAACGTGCCTACATTCCATTAAAAGAAAAGGGCATGTTTCATGATATTTTCGCAGCACTGAATAAAATGGATATGGAAATCAGACAAAGCGACAAGATAAAAGAAGAAACGGAGAACGCACGCACAGAATGGATTGCAAATATTACCCATGATTTGAAAACACCACTTTCCCCGGTAAAAGGTTATGCGGAACTGCTTGCTGATAACCAAATAGCCGGAGTGGAGACAGCACAGGAATATGGGAAGATAATTTTAAAGAATGTTTCCCATGTGGAAAAATTGTTAAATGACCTGAAACTGACGTACCAGATTGATTCCGGCGTAGTGCCCTATAATCCGCAGGAGGTACTTATCACAAGGTATGTCAAAGAAGTGGTAATTGATATTATAAATGACCCTGCATTTTCTAAGCGCATTATAGAGTTTGAGAGTGACGGACAAGAACTTATCGTTTTCCTTGACCCTGATTTGCTCCGGCGTGCAATTCAAAATATTATCATTAACGCTCTGATACACAATCCGCCCGACACAAAGATAAAAATATCTATTGGTAAAAGTGCGGCAAGTGTTGTTTTCATTTCCATTTGTGATAATGGGAGTGGGATGGATGAAGCAGAGCAGGCCAAATTATTCAACCGATATTACAGAGGAACAAATACCAGAGAGAAGCCGGAGGGAAGTGGTCTTGGTCTTGCTATTGCAAAACAGATTGTAGTGCTTCATGGTGGAAATATCAGCGTCAAGAGCAGTCCAGACATCGGAACAGAATTTATCATTACTCTTGATTCCCAAACTTAAGGTCAACTTAAGATACAGAAAAGCCACGCCTAAGATAGATGGTTTATGCTTTACAGCATAGACCATTTATTTTTTGAGTCTAAATAAAATGATTAGGAGGGTTCCTATGGAACTGCAATTACAACACTTATGCAAGCAGTATGGGGAGAAACGTGCTGTTAATGATGTGACTGCTACCCTCTCTCCGGGGGTGTATGGCTTATTAGGGGCGAACGGGGCAGGCAAGTCAACTTTAATGCGGATGATTTGCGGCGTTCTAAAGCCGACTTCCGGCTATATCCGGCTGAATGGAAAAACGATAGAGGATTTGGGAGAACGCTATTACGCCCAGTTGGGTTATATGCCGCAGGATTTTGGCTTTTACCCTGACTTTACCGCAAGGGAGTTTATGCGGTACATGGCGGCTGTAAAAGGAATTGATAAAAGAAAAGTAAAATCCCGCACAGAGGAACTTTTACACATGGTAAACCTGACAGAAGCAGCGGATAAAAAAGTCAAGTCATATTCCGGCGGTATGAAGCAGCGTTTAGGAATTGCACAGGCTGAACTAAATAACCCGTCTATCCTGATATTGGATGAACCTACCGCAGGACTTGATCCAAAAGAACGGGTACGTTTTCGTAACCTTATTTCAGATTTTGCAAAAGAGAAAATAGTCATTTTGTCTACACATATCGTTTCGGACGTTTCCTACATTGCGGATACTATTCTGATGATGAAAAAGGGACAGTTTTTGCTGCAGGAGCCTATGGATACGGTAACAGACAGTATTCGTGGGAAAGTTTGGGAGTTTTTAGCCGATAATCGGAAAGCAGCAGAATACAGCAGGACATTTTCTGTTGTTAATCTGCACCACGAAAACAATATGGTGCGTTTGCGGATTGTTGCTGAAGCTGCACCCACGGCAGACGCATATACTGTTGAACCGAGTTTGGAGGATTTGTTTTTGTATCATTTTGGCGAAGATACACAGTTTGAAAGGGGCGAAGAAGATGAAAACATTGATTAAGTATGAGTTTTTAAAAATCTTGCGTAAAAAATCAACGCTTATTGTAATGGCGGTAAGCCTTTTGTTGACAGCATTTCTTTTTGGTCTGCCAATCTTGCAATATCAAACATATAATCAGGAGGGGGTTATGAAAGGAAGTGAGGGTATTGCTTATGCCAAAGGGCAATATTCAGATTTGGCAGTACCTTTG
>CAQBGY010000383.1 GCA_948759685.1 uncultured Eubacterium sp. | reverse complement strand
GACCACCGAGATCTACACTCTTTCCCTACACGACGCTCTTCCGATCTAAGAAGCTGAAAAAATCACAAAAGATGCTGGGCTTAATGTTTATGACCAGGTAAAAGGCATTCAGCCTATCTGCTTTGAAAATGCCTGCTGGGCATATATTGTAGGCGCAGCTATCGCAATCAAGAAAGGCTGCAAAAAAGCTGCGGATGCTGCTGCAGCAATCGGTGAGGGCCTTCAGGCTTTCTGTATCCCGGGTTCTGTTGCTGATACCCGTAAGGTTGGCCTTGGACATGGTAACCTTGGAAAGATGCTTCTGGAAGAAGAAACAGAGTGCTTTTGCTTCCTGGCTGGCCATGAGTCCTTTGCAGCTGCTGAGGGTGCGATTGGTATTGCTGAGAAAGCAAATAAAGTACGCCAGAAACCCTTAAGGGTTATCCTGAACGGACTTGGAAAAGATGCCGCACAGGTAATTTCCAGAATCAATGGTTTTACTTTTGTAGAGACAGAGTATGATCCTTATACAAATACAGTAAAAGAAGTTTTCAGAAAATCTTATTCTGAAGGGCTTCGTGCAAAAGTAAACTGCTATGGCGCAAACGATGTATGCGAAGGCGTTGCTATTATGCATAAAGAGGGTGTTGACGTTTCCATTACAGGTAACTCCACCAACCCTACAAGATTCCAGCATCCTGTTGCAGGTACATACAAAAAAGAATGTAACGAACAAGGAAAGAAATATTTCTCCGTTGCTTCCGGCGGCGGTACAGGACGTACCCTTCACCCGGACAATATGGCGGCAGGTCCTGCTTCCTATGGTATGACGGATACCATGGGACGTATGCATTCCGATGCACAGTTCGCTGGTTCCTCTTCCGTACCGGCACATGTTGAAATGATGGGTCTTATCGGGGCAGGTAATAACCCGATGGTTGGTATGACTGTTGCAGTTGCTGTTTCCATCGAGGAAGCGGCTAAGGAAGGCAAATTCTAAGAAAAGCCCGTATTTTGGGGGTTAATCAAGCCAGAAAATGGTTTGGTTAGCCCTCTTTTTTTATGGGCAAGACCTGTACAAGACATACTTTTGCCTCATGTGGTGTCAGGTGCTTCAGATGTGTCAGAGAATGCCTTCATATGGTAAGATTTGTTTTTCGTAAGTGCATTGGCAATGCCAGCCATAAATAATAGAAGTTTACATTTTCAAAATATTTTTGGGAGGTATTGGGTATGAGACGTGCGAATGGAACTGGCCATGTGTTTAAGATGAAAGAAAAAGGCAGGCGTAATCCCTGGCGTGTGAGAATTACTGTAGGGTGGGAAATAAATGAGGCGACTGGAAAGTCAAAACAGATTATTAAGACGCTTGGATATTACCCGTCAAGGCAGAAGGCGGAGGCAGCCCTGAATGAGTATCTTGATGACCCATATAATATTGGCAATAAAGATATGACTTTTGATGAGTTATATAAAGAATGGTCAGAATACTACTTTGTCAGGGGTATCGTCTGTCCGCACAATTATGTCTGCTTATCGTTATATGCATCTGATTTATAAGATGAAGGTTCGAGATATTCGTGTAAGGCATCTTGAAGGATGTCTGGAAGATGCGTATATAATATCAGACAGGGGGAAAGACACAGTTTATAAGGCAGGCTATGATTAAAGGTATTCTGCCAATTGGACTTGCGTTTAGGAAGGAAGACAGTACACAGTATGATTACTATATCAGTCCCAAGTTATTTTATGAGTATACTGGATATGTTTATAATGAAGCGTAAGCCTATGTGATGTTGAGAAAAAGCATGTTGGTGGGATAAGTCAGGAATTTCAGGAAGATGGAGCAGATGTAAGGTATATTTTCAGTTCTCAGACTGGCAGATACTGACGCAATGTGATAATATATTCTTGAGGTGATTGCTTGGAAGATATTTTGAAAAAAGATGGATTATCGTTGGAATTACTAAGAGACTTATCCTACCAGTCAGCGTTGGGGGTAAGGTTAAAGAAAAATCTTCACTATTTTGACAAAAATGCGTTATTTGAAGAATTAGGTTGGTAAACAAATGGTATGATATCTGCGAGCTGCTCCGTGGGGTAGTGATAGACTACCGTATAAAAAGTATTCAGTCGGCAATGATGAAATATGACAGGTATTATCCAGACCACCAGACAGCAAAAGTGTTCAATGATATGCTGGGATTCCGCACACTTTGTGACAGCTATGGAGAAATTTTGGATATGGCTGCATTAGATAAAATACGTGTGGCAGATATGACTGGCGGCAAGGCAAAAGATGATGGCTATAGGGGAGTGCATGTCTATTTTCAAATGAGCAGTTTCCACTACCCGATAGAAATCCAGTATAATACTTTTTATGACAGACAGTTGAATAACTGGCTTCATAAGTATGTCTATAAAAGAAAATATGAAAACCACATAGGAAGCATGTTGCGCCGGGCATATGAAGATTCCAGAATCAGAAATGAAAACGAGTTTAAGGAGGTGTTGGAAAATGTGCTATCTGGTTGCTAAGAAGTTTAATGATGTAGGGTGTCTTGCGCTTCAGATGACGCACGGCCAGCATTTAGCGGATTTTAAAGAAAAGCTGATGCGGGCTGTGGGGTATGATACTATACAGCTTGTGACAATAAGCCGTCCTTCTGCATATGGGGAATATGAGCCTTACCGTTTTGTAGAGACAGAGCAGGAGTTTGAAGATGCGGTGAAAAATATGTGAAGAAATTTATAAATGATTTAGACAGAATGGGCAGGAAAGCAAGTCGGTGTAAGACTTGCTTTTTCTGTGTCTAAGAGTTAAGATGCATATATAAAAGGGCAGATATTATATTGTGGCTGGCATGTTTTGATTGCCTTTCTAATTATATGTTTTGGTTTGCTTTAGGGTTTTATGAGCAAGACCCGTACAAGACACACTTTTGCCTCATGCGGTGTCAGGTGCTTCAGATGTGTCAGAGAATACCTTCATATGGTAAGCCTGACAGTTACTCATAATTCCGTATGTTTTTTACGAAAGCATGTAATGAAGCTGGGGATAGAACTTGGATTTCATTCTAATACAATCCGTTATATTTGGGCAGGGGATAATCCATATCATAATTTCGGCACAAATCAATAAAGGCTTTCGCTGATGAAGTAAGAAATTTTTTTTGTGATAGACGATATGGAACTTTCGTTTGAAACTAAGTCCTTTTACATGGGCAGCAACAACAAGGCCGCGTTCTATTGGCCCTATTACCATACGATGTGGCAATACGGCAATTCCAAGCCCGTTGATAACAGCATTTACTAAAGCCGTGGTACTCATGGCTTCCCAAATAGGGGAAACAGAAAATCCAGTTCATTGTTCAATATTTTCTGTTCCAACTGCTCTGATGGGCTGATGGTTACTTTTACCTCTGTACCAGGATAACGATTATAAAATGCTTTCACATAGTAGGGAAGAAACTGTGAACCAATAGTTATGCTTGCTCCGATTCTTATAATGCCAAAGGAATCCCAGTCTTTCATTCCTTTTTCCATATCATCAAACATGGAGGTGATATAGTTGCAGCTATATATGATACCTGCGAACTGCTCCGTGGGTAGTGATAGATTACCGCATAAAAAATATTCAGTCGGCAATGATGAAATATGGCAGGTACTTTTAGCTGATTTTAAAGATGAGTTGTCAGCGATAGCCTTTCATTTTGTCGCGCAGCACGCCAAACAAAGATTTGATTAGTTCGATAAACTTGGAGCCTATCACTCTTCAACAAAGTGATTACTATACATAAGGTAAATATGCAACAAAATGCTTGAAAAAAGATTTTACATTAGGTAGAATAAAGATACTTATTCAAAAATCAATTTAATGGCAGAAGTATGAAATAGTTACATACCGAAAGGAGCAGATAAAATGAAAAAAGCCATGAATCAATCATTACTAACCTTGATTATTAATGGAATTTCCTGTATTTCCTTAATATTTATGGTTTTATCCCTACTTAGTTACAGCAAGGCCGATACGGAACTGCGCAAGGCCAACGATGACCGGTTTGCACTGACTTATAATGCTAACCGGTTTATGAACGGCTCTTCCTATCTGACCAATGAAGTGCGCGCATTTGCGGCAACAGGGGATGAAACGCATTATGACAATTATTGGAATGAAATCAATAATCTGAAAAACAGGGATCAGGGCGTAGCTGCCATGCAGGAAATCGGCATCACTTCAAAAGAGCAGGAAATGATAGATAAAATGTCGGCGCTTTCCAACGAGTTAGTGCCTTTAGAAGAGGCGGCCATGGAAAATGTAATGAAT
>CAQBGY010000382.1 GCA_948759685.1 uncultured Eubacterium sp. | reverse complement strand
CCGCATACACCTACCTGTCAGACGGACAGCGCTACACCAAGACAACAGGCGGAAAGAAGACGACCTACCTCTACAACAACGGGCTGCTGTTATCGGAAACAACGGGGAATGAAGTCATCAACTATTACTATGACAGCGACGGGACAATCCTCGGGATAGGCTACAAAAAAGGCACAAACGATGAGAAACACTACTTCTTTGAAAAGAACGCCTTCGGGGACGTCATCGCAGTCTACAGGAACAGCGACTCCGTATTAATCGGAACCTACGAATACGACCTGTGGGGAAATCCGGTCAGCGTAAAGGAAGCGGCAGGCGGAAGGGACACCGACGGCATCCTGCAGAAGAACCCGTTCCGGTACAGATGTTATTACTATGACGCGGAAACAGGGTTCTATTACCTGAACTCGAGATACTATGACCCGCAGATACGCAGGTTTATCAGTGCGGACAGCATGGTTACCAATACGGGTACAGATGTTTTTGGATACAACCTGTATTCATACTGCAATAACAGTCCCTTGAATAAGACAGACAGCGACGGTCATTTCCCGAAATTAAGTGATATATTTACAGGCATAGCAATAGTAGCCTTTATCGTAGCGGCAGGAATACTGATAGCAGGAACAGGAGGTCTTGGAGGCGGGGCACTGGCACTTGCCGGTGGCGGCATGCTGGGAAGCGGAGCTGCTGCAGCTGCGGCTACGAACGCGGCAATGGTCGGAGTGGGAGCCACATGTGCTGCCTCAGCCGCCAGTATGATGGAGTCATCGGGGAATAATGGATATAATAAACAGCAAGAGAAAAATGACGATGCATCAACGTCCAGTCCATATGATTTACAGCCAACACAATCACAAACTTTAAGTAAAAATGAAATGAATTCTTTAATGAATGATATTAAAACAAATGGTATTCAAGAACCGATAAAATATGTAGAATATAATGGACAAAGGTATGTAGTAGATGGACATCATCGTTTGTTGGCTGCAAAAAAGTTAGGTTTAACGGAGGTTCCAATTGAAAGAGTTGAATTACCATTTGCGGGATATAAAACAATAGAAGATTTATTATGGTTTGAATGAGAAAAGGGGGATGGTATATGGCAATATGGCAATTTTACTGTAATATTATATCTTCTACAAAAAATAGTGATATATTAAGTCGTGATGAATTGATTTCATGGAAGGACATACCTCTTCCGGGTTACAATATTGATTTCCTTAAATGTGAAAAAAGTTGGGCAAAGAATATTGTTCAGTATGGGAATATAGACGAAACTTGCATTGAATTCATTTTTTGCAAAGATAAACTGGATGAGATATTATGCAGGTTAGATTTACGTACATTGACAAAATATATGCTTGATCAAATAGTAGAATATGTAAAAAACATTGAAGCATGCTTTCTTGTTGAAGATATGATATATCCCCCAGAAATCCAAACTATGATAAGTGTTTTAATGAAGTCAAGAGCAAATGAGTTTTGTAGGAATCCATTAGGTTATATTAAGTCTTTGAAATAGCTTAGTGCAGATACAATATGAAGATTCATTGGAGGGATTGGTCATATGAAGGGATGGTTCGTAAATAATATCCATCAAAATAAACTATTTTTCCTGATTATATTTGGGAAGAACAGTTTTGGTTAAAAAATTCAAGGAAGCATTCTAGAGGTAAACTATTATATTGTATAATAATTAAAAACAGCTTTTGGAATGCTTCCTATGTCCTGGGGTATAACCTGTATTCGTACTGCAAAAACTCGCCCATAGGTGCTGTTGATTATGATGGGCATGATTCACGGTCAATAACGCTTGGATTGTCACTATTATCAGAACTGGGCACAGCATGGGCAACATTTGAGGCAGCATGATGGGGGTATCTGTGGGAACCGTAGCGGCAGTAGTTGCAGCAGGCGCAGTGTGTACATTGGTAACTGCGCATAATATATATGTGTGTGGGAAGATAGCTGATGCAGTCGTTAATGCGGCAAAAGATAAGAGCAAAAACGAGATTGCTGAAGAAGGTACAGGCGTAGGTGAAGCCGGAAAGGAAATAGGGGATTCCAAGACGCAGGAAAGACCTACTAAAAAGGCAAAATCAGGGACAGGAAAAGAAAAGGCAACGGATGTACCTTCATGGGCGCATGGAAAGGCACCATATGTAGATGAAAATGGAAAGGATTTCGCGAAAAGATTATGCGATGAATTTTATGGTGAAAACAATTATGAACCTAGAAAGAATAAGGACTTTAGCAAAATAAAAAAATGGGGGGACAGAGGTTTTGAATAATCATTCTGATAAAAAAATGTATTTGTTATATCATGAGTATAAGTATTGTGAGGACAACGAATACAAGGAGATTAAACTTTTAGGCATCTACAGTTCTGAACAGGAAGCCTCAAAAGCAATAGAACGGTATTATAAGCTGGCAGGTTTTAAAAAATATTCCAAGGAGTGTTTTATAGTTGACGAATATATTGTAGATGTAGATACCAACTGGAAGAATGGATTTGCAAATCCTGTCTGTTTAGATTGGAATTTTGAAATACTGACCAGTTGCTTTAATGAGTGGCTTGGGAATAATAAAAGTCTCGACGAATCATGGAAGGATGAAGCTTATTATAAAGCTCTTTGCAGGGTTTATAAAGTGGTATATAAAATCAGAGACATAGGGGAACTTGCACAATATATCCAACAGGTTTGGGTTGAATGCTTTAATGACAAGAGCAAAAACTTTGATGATTATATACAAATAGCAAAAAACATAATAGCAAAAGAATTTTATGACTTTTAAGAATGTTTTTCACTTGGCTATGAAAAGTAATGCTATTAAGTCAGGCGGCTTAAAGCCGCCTGACTTAAGCCTTCGGTCTTAACTATAACACGGAGAAAGTCTTTTATTATTTGAAGTTGGGGTAAGATGCTTCATGGATAATGCAGTTCATGAGCGGAAAGACATTTATAGGATGGAAAGCATATAGCTTCGGAACCAAAGAGTTTAATTATATTTGTAAAATAGTAAGACAGAATCATATGTGAAAGGATATAAGCTTAAAAGTCAATAGTGTAAATTACATAGAAAGATCTTTGGATGATGTAAGGCGGAAAAAATATGTGATTATAGTAATTTTAAGAAAGAGCAGAGGAATATGGGATATGGATAATAAATCAGACAAAAAAATGTATTTGCTGTATCATATGTATGAGTATGGTGAGGACGAAGATGAAGAGATTAAGTTCCTGGGTATCTACAGTTCTGAACAGGAAGCCTCAAAAGCAATGGAACGGTATTATAAGTTAGCAGGTTTTAAAGAGTATCCTAAAGAATTTTTCATAGTTGATGATTATGTTGTAAATGAAGATACCCATTGGAAGGAGGGATTTGTTAATACTGCAGATTTAGATCGGGATTTTGAAATATTGACTGACCATTTTAATAAATGGTTGGGCATTGATAAAAGTCCCCGTGAATCATGGGAGGATAATGAATATTACAATGCACTGTGCAATATCAATGAGGTAATGTATAAAGTCAGAGATATAAGGGCACTTGCAGAACATATTCAGAAGGCTTGGAGTATATGGCTTGGTGATAATAGCAAAAGCTTTGATGATTATATAGAAATAGCAGGCAATGTAATATCAGAAAGATTTTATGAAAAGTATAATTAATTTTCATTCAACTTTGCATGGCAATGTTTTTCGGATTGAGAACCTAAACCTGTTTTACCAAACATTTATAAGGGCGGAGTGAACAATAATGAATTATGAAGATTTGATTCAAAATATGAAACATCAAGGAGTAATATTTACTGAGGGATTGAGTGATAAAGAAATTTATGAAATCGAAAAACGATATAATATAACGTTTCCCAAGGTAGTAAAAGACTTATATCAAAAAGTATTACCAATATCAAAAGGTTTTTATAACTGGAGAGATGATGATGTGGAAAATGTATTAAATATTAAAAAAATTATGTTGAAGCCTGTTTTTGAAATAATAGAAGATACAAAGGAAATTAATTGGTGTGAAAAATGGGGGGAAGAACTTAATGATGCGGGAAAACGAGATAATTTTATTAAAAGTATGGTTTTAGAAGCGCCAAAGCTTATTCCAATTTATTATCATCGCTATATGGCGGCCGTAGAGTGTGAAAAAAATCCGGTTTTTTCTATTATGGGCGCAGATGTAATATGTTATGGTAAAGATTTATTTAATTATTTAATGACTGAATTTAAAATGATGGAATTCAAAGTGATTATGAATGATGAAATAAGTTATATTCCTTTTTGGTCTGATTTATT
>CAQBGY010000381.1 GCA_948759685.1 uncultured Eubacterium sp. | reverse complement strand
TTTCCTTCCCTCCGAGGAATAAGGTGGTATCACAATTCCCTTCAATGGTGTCGGCATTGTCCTTATAAATCGCTTTAAGCTGCGACTTTGACTGCAAGATAATGGAAGCTGATATTTCCCGGCTTCGGATTGTGGCAATCAGCTTCTCAAATTTTGGTATTTGCCCGATATTGTAGGCTAAGAATCCGGCGCCTTACTGTCTCACGACAGCAGGTTTCCGAACCCTCGCCCCGGAACCGCACGTACACCTCTCGATGTATACGGCTCCCCACTATACATCCTCTACAGTTATTTATGAATTTTGTCATAGCAGTCTCCACACACTACAAAAGCTGTTTTTTATCCTATAAGCACCCGGAACGGATACAGGATTCGTATTCTTCCAGTCCTGCGCCTGCATCCTCCCCATATGACAGCTTTATGTCACAGAAGTCATGCAGTGTGCCGGATAACAGAAAATCCTTATAAAACCTTGCAAAATCGCCGCAAAACTTTTCTATGATGCGTGTAAAATCATCACTCTCACGATATTCATAATAAATCTGTTTCCCGCCAGTGCTGCCAAGCATATCCGTAAGCTGGTAACTAAGCTCCCCGGTCTGCTTGACGGAAATCTGCATCAGGTTGTAGTTATTCCGCAACTTGAAATAGGAACTGTGGAACTTTGACGATACTGTAATGTTGGGATTCTCCCCCAGTTCCTCACAGACCGCCGCCAGCCTTTTCAATAGCGCCGCTGTTGCTTTTTTCTGAAACTCTCTTTTTTTCATTGCATCCTCCAATCTGCTTTTGGACTTTTTGTCCAAAAGTTATATAAACGCAAAAAGGGCAGCTACAAACCGCTGTTTACGGTCTATAACTGCCCTCACGCTGTTTCTGATATTTAATTATCTGTACCGGATCACCGGACACTGCTTTGTCTTTTTCCCTACTTTCCTCCGTTCCAGAGCGAAAACCATATCCCCGGTACGCTCAAAATATCCGATGTCCTTTTTCCAGCTTATGCCGCATTTACAATGCTGCAAGCCGATAAACTGCTGTTTCATCTTCCTTCCGCAGTTCGGGCATGCTTTTTTGCTCCTGCCCTTCTGCTTTACTTTTGGCTTATCGGCATCCTTTTTCTTCTTTTCTGCCTTTTCCGGAATCCCATTCTCTGCAATCCGTATTTCATAACGTGGCAATTTCAGAAGGTATTGGCGGTACACTTCCTCATAGGGAACCCATATCGCAAGTGACTGAATCTTTTGAAAGACTTCTTTCGCCAATGCTTCACATTCCCCGCCCTCCGGCATCTGGTTATACTCCCTATAATAGTCACAGGTCTTTTCAAACATCCAGTCCGCAATCTTCGCTTTTTGCTTTTGCTTCAAATCTTTATATTTTTTATTTGGCTCTTTCTCCTGCTTATATTTCAGGGAATGGTGGTTCGGTTTCAAATAAATCAGCTCCTCTCCTTTTACCCTGATGCCATTTTATCAGATTTCCCGCCAAATTTGTAAAAAATATCTGCCGCCTTAACTGAAAGCGTCTTTGCACAGGGCAATGAAATACCTCTTTTTCTCCAGTATTTCCTCCTGCCTGTCTTTGGAAAGCGTCTGGAATATCTCGTCATAGTCAAGCTCCGCAAGCGGCGTACCCAGAACAGGCGTTAAGACTTCATGTTCATACCATATCCGCCAGAGTTCCTCAAACAGTTCCATGCTGTCCGAAAATGCCATTGCCGAATCAAAGCCTTCTCCCTCACTGAACCATTGCAGACGGACAAAGCCGAACCTCCCGGCATCCGCCACCATTACATCTGCCAGCTCATACAGTTCCGCAAACGCATCCGCCACTTTCCGGCATTTTGCCCGCTGTTCTTCCGTAATATATTTTTCCGCCATAGCGCACCTCCTAACTCACTTCTGGACAAAAAGTCCAAAAGCTATTGATTCTATTTTAAACAGTAGATTGTGCAAAGGTCAGCGCATAACACGCCTTCCCCATATTTTACAGTGTCAAACAAAAGGCACTGGAACAGCACGTCACGCACACCCGCAAGGCTGACAATGCCCTGTTCTTTTTCTGAAAAGCCTGTGCCGGGAATATCCATGCCTGCCGATGCCGCCCGCCTTGCCGAGATACAGTGCGTATAAAGTCCGAGGATATATTTATCCGACATGGGGAAAACAAAGGTTTCCTGCCCGTAATATGTCACCCTGTATTTCTCCTGTTCCCCGTCCGGCAGCTTAAAGAAACACTGCACTGTTTCCAGATAAGTATGCCCGTCAAAATCCGGCTTTATTTTCTTTCCGTAATGACTGATTGCGGAAAAAATGCAGTTCCGGTCAAATATGGAATAAGTTCGCTGAAAATCCGGCTTCCTACCCCTGATGTTCATATAAACATTGCTCCCCGTCCCATTTACGGCAAATTTCCCATAATCGCCTGTCCGCAGCAGATAGGACAATACCTCCAGCAGCTTTTCCCTTGATGCAATCTCCTGATAAGGGGAATCGCCAAACTCCATCCCCACAAACTTTAACGGGCAGCTCCCCTTTGCAATCTCCCGTTCCATTGCCCGGTCAATATCCCGCATGGATTCCATTTATCCATCTCCTTCCGCTTTGGACTGGAACAGCCCTTTTTCTTCCCAACCGCCGCCATACATATCATGCTGAACCAACTGCTGGTAATAATGGTTCATGGTATTGGGGGCATTGTAGAGGGCGGTCACCATGTACGCCCTGATGTTGGTTATCTTGCTTGTGGTTTCCTTCATGCACCCGATGACATACTCCAAATGGGAGCTGTCCAGCTTTAAGAACTTCGATTTTACAAGCTCATAAGGGTAATCTTCCCCGTTGACCTTTACCGTCTTACGCTTCACGCACACAATCTCGCAGATTACTTCATACAGTTCCTCATACAGACCTTTTTCACTCCAATCGCCATATTTCATGTGATGCTCATACTCAATATTTTTCTTTATGATTTCCATGTAGGCGCTGGCTTCATCCATCATATCAATCATACCATTATCCGGCTTGCCCGGTTCCTGTTTTTCTGTTTCACTGTCTGATTGATTGATAGGATTGGTATAACTCAGATCAGTATAATTAGTATTGTTATAATTAGGGTTCGATTCCCGAACTTCCGCAAGTTCGGTTTCCGAATTTCTTGAAGTTTGGTTTCCGAACTCCTGCAAGTTCGGTTTCCGAATCTCTTGAAGTTCGATTTCCGAACTTCTTGAAGTTTGATTATCGAACCTCTTGAAGTTCGGTTTCCGAACTTCTGCGGAACTGTCAGCATTATCAGGCTTTTCCGGCTCTCCGCCCGGTTCTTTCCCGGTATCCAGTGTCGCAAAATTCTTCACATAGATGATGTCCGGCTTGCCCAGTCCCCGCCTTTTCTTCTCAATCAGACCGATTCCCTTTTTGCTGTCAAGCTCCGCTATCACTTTGGCGCATTTCTCCCTTGCGCATCCCAAATCCTCCATTATGTTATCCAGGGTGTAATGGATATACACCCTGTTTTCCTCGTCAAGCCAGCCATTCTTGATTGACAATGCCAGCCTGTCAAGCATCAGACCATAAAGGAGCTTTGCATCGCTGGACAACTCTTTAAACCTTGCGTCTTTTATCAGCAGCCTCGGAACCCGGTAAAAGGAAAACTGTTCCGCTTCGATGCCATAATAATAGTCAAATTTTATTGTGCCATCCACGCTGATGCACCTCCCCTCTATTGTCTTTTCTTCCATTCATCCAATAGCTGAATGATGATGCCCTCTATTTCCTCACTGCTGCAATCCTCCGCAAAATATTCGCTGATTTTATCCGCTTTCAGTGTCACTTTCCGTTCCTTCGGCTTTTCCTCCGTCAGTATCAGGCGCACCATTGCAAGGGTAAGCTCCCCTGTCTTGCCGTATTCCTTGATTTTTGCCGACTGTACCATGCTGACGTTACAGCCCTTTTCCTCAATAGTACCCTGTACCCACTGCTGTGCTTCCTCCGCCAGAAAGGAAATGTCAACGCCCTGTGAGAAGCCGAGTTTCTTACCGTCCACCATAGCAAGGAGTTCATCAGACAGGCGGGAGAGCCAGATATACCGCTGAACCTTTTTAGCGTTCTCCCCGGCGGCTTCCCCCACTTCATCAAGGGTGTTCTTCCCTGACTTTTTCCCCTGATGCTTCATGGCTTCATATTTCATCTTGTAGGCTCTCGCCTTTTCACTCGGTAAAATATCTTCCCTCTGGATATTGGAATCCACCATGATAATCGTAGCTTCATCATCGGTGTAGTTGCGGACAACCACAGGCATCTCCGTCTTTC
>CAQBGY010000380.1 GCA_948759685.1 uncultured Eubacterium sp. | reverse complement strand
ATAAAAATCCCTCCAAACTTCAAAAAGCGAAGTCGGAGGGTGGTCAGGGTATGACGAAATAGCCCACCCGAACATCGTTTTTTTATTTGGTGGGCTTGTCCTACCTATGATTATAGAAAGAACAAAATATGTAAAAAATATCATTACATAAATAGATAATATATCTATAAATTTTGGCAAGCACTAAAATAAATGAATTTCTTTAATAAACCAATACCCCGCTGTGAACAGCGGGGTATTAACTCTCGTGATAATCGCCAAATATCCACGCAGACACATTTGCTTGAGTCGTTTCTTTCTATTTAGCTTTTATAATAATGGTTTTTACTGGCTTGGAATTATAAGTGAGAGTAAAATTAAAATTCCTGCCGATAGAGAGCAGTACAGAACCATTTTTTTTCTTTTTCCCTATATCATGTATATTTAAATTTTTGCCGATAATTTGGAATGCAAAGTCTTTTGGCACTTTTTTAAAATATACATAATCTCTATTTGAAGATTTGATAATGTACCATTTATTCTTAGTGCATCTTTTTTTAATAACTTTCTTAATTCCGACAGGGACATCTTTAAGCTGGCAACGCTCAATATCAGTATACTCTTTTTTCTTGTGAGGTTTCGTATTTTCAGTGGGGTGTTTTGGAACAAAACCAAGCATATCTTTCAATATTTTATTCGCTTTCTTTTTTGGTATCCGTTTCAGCCTGCTAATATCTCCAGCTTTATTTCTCAACAGACGTATATCAATTGTTCCATCAATATCCACGAAGCTGTATTCAAAAGAACGGTCAGCCCTTTCATCAAAAAAAATACGGATACGCTTATTTTTATAAAAGAACGCATCATCTTTCTTTATAATACCTAATTGGGCATATTCAGAAACATGCTTACTAGATGGCGTACCCTTTGCAGATGCAGCTATTGGCATAGAAACCATGAATATAAAAATAAATATTGTAACTATTGAAAAAATTGTTTTTCTTTTCATTTGAAATTATCCTCCTTTATCCGCTCTTTATGGCATACCAGTTTCAATACCATGTTTCCATCATAAAGCTATTTCTGTATATGAAACTTGCGAATGGTTGTATAAAATTTTCAGTGAAATATTCCGTTCAATTTCAAGCAATACATAATTTTTAGTTGAAGTACCCATATCATATATTTGTAAAGTCCCGCTATGGCTGTCAGCATAAATCTCTGGTTGGAAAGCATAATTGGCAGTCAAACCATTAAAATAAACATATTGATATTCCTTGTCATTAATCACATACCATTTTTCATCATCACAAGAATTTATGGCATCTATAACCTTATTCGGAAGTTCTTCTTTTGCTAATCTGGTTATCACACCCGTATGCTGTTCTTCCGTCTGCCCATCCAACTCGCTATCTTCAAAATCACTAAGGATTTCATCTGCTTCTTCTTTTGTGAGATACTCAATTTTTTTAATAGAATTATTTTTTGACCGTATTAACCGTATATCAACGGTTCCTTCCTTATCAAAACTGAAAGTTTCAAAAGATTTGTTTTCCCTTAAATCCATGAATATGCGGATGCGCACGCCTTGGTAATAATAAGCTCCATTGATAACTGTAATTCCATGATGTAAATACTCACCATCTTCGATTTCAGTTTTTTCCAAATAATTTTTTTTGTCTTCCGTAATGTGGGCTTTAGACATTGTACCAGCATCAGTACCTGCCACTTTAAAATCATTTTGTGCAAATACTGTAATCGCGCCTGCTAATAAAACCACTGTGCAGCCTATGCTTAAACAAGTTGCTTTTTTAAACGTCATGATTGCCACAATCCTTTCTTGTATGGCGTTCTTTCCAAATCCATTTGAGATAAACGACCAATGATACTGCTTTTCCGCCAAATCTACAAGCGTCGTAACATATTCCTTTTTTGCTGTTTCTCCCAAAAGAGCAACCACTTTTTCATCACATGATAATTCAATATCACGGTTGAGAAGCCGATACATTATCCAAACGAAAGGATTGAACCAGTGTATGCTCACCACTATAAGGATAATTATTTTCCAAAGATTATCCAACCGTTTTATATGTATCATTTCATGCGTAAGGACATATTTTATTTTCGTGTTGTCCGAAAGTTTAAAAATTTTCGGGAATATAATTTTAGGTGACAAAACTCCATACGTTAAAGGTGTTGAGATTCTGTCCGATACCAATAACTTTACACGTTTAGGAATCGTTGTCACTGACCTGAAATAATCATCGCTTTCTTTTGAAATAGGTAATGCTGTCCGTATTTTTTGATATTCTCTCCAATATAATACCCCGAAAATCACAAGCATGACTGCCATACCTGCTGCCCAAACAATCGTCATCCATGCGACGTTGTTTAAAGATAATGCTACTGTTGTATCAGTAATTGGTTCTTTTAATGTTTCTGTTATAAGCGGACTGTTGGCAGTATTATAGTGACCGATGCCACTATCCGCTAATTTTGTCATAGGTGAAGCAAGTCCATAATGCATCGGTAAGTCAAAGGGTATCAGCAATCTTAGTATTGCAATATTCCACAACAGCACAAAAAATTTTTTCGGCAGCCTGTTTAAAGCAACAAAGCGCAAAATAACAATCAAGATAATCAATATACTGCTTGAGATGCTCATTTTAAGCAACATACTTTTCACCTCATTTCATCTGGTTTATCAAATTCTTTAATTGCTGCAGTTCATCATGTGTCAAGGTTTTTTCAGACAACAAAGCGGCAAAAAATTTTTTCTTAGAACCGTCAAATACCCTTTCAATCAATTCCGCTGTTTCATATGCCTGTACGTCTTCTTTGGAAATCATTGCCTTGCAGATAAATTTAGGTTCAATTCTTTCGATTGCGCCTTTCTCTATACATTTTTTTATCACCGTGTAAGTTGTATTCCTATTCCAGCCAATTTCCTCTTTCAGTATTTTTGAAATCTGTCCTGCTGTAATGTTTCCCTCTTTCCATAATACTTCCATCACTTTTAATTCTGAATCAAATAACTTCATCCTCATTCTGCACCTCCTAAAATAACTATTGCAATAGTTCTTTTTGAGTATACTATCACAATAGTCATGTGGTGTCAACTATTCAAATAGTCATTTTGTTATATTATGAGCAACTATGATATTTCAAAAAATCAAAAACCTATTCTGGTGTTTTTTATCTAACCTTTTTTAAAGTAATTGCCTTATGTAAGGCAAAGGAACAGACAAAGGATTAAGTCCCTCTGGTTTCCTTTTGCCCTGCCCTGCTAATAGTTTGGCACTCCGTAGCCGTATATTGAGCCACTCCCGACTGGATAGCTCTGCTGTTTGCAGGCATCCCCAGAGTTACCCTCCACGGTGTAGACCGTTCCATTCTCGCATCTCTCCACGATTCCCACATGGTCGATTGAGCCGTCGCTCCCCCAATCAAAGAAAATAAGGTCGCCTGCCTGCGGCTCATAGTTCTTATCCTGCCACTGTCCTTTGCCCTTGAACCAGTTCACGCCGTCCGAGCAGAGGGAGAATTTCGGGATGATGCCGCTTTCCAGATAGCCGCACTGGTCGGCACACCACGATGCGAAGCAGTCAGAGAAGATGTCCTATACCAGTTGGTATTAAAACAGCTTCAGCATTTCCTGTCCTATTTACAGCAGTTTGAAAGGGTATTTATCCGACAGCAGATTGACACTACCCTTGCGGAACGCCGATACGAGTTATACGCAAAGCAGAAACAGATTGAAAAAGACGAAAAGCGCATGGAAGAACTTGACCGCCTGTTCCGCAAAATCTATGAAGATAATGTCAACGGAAAGCTGAATGACGAACGCTTTTACAAGCTGTCAGATGGTTATGAAGCTGAGCAGGAACAGCTAAAACACAAAATCGAAACCTTGAAATCCGAAGTCAGCGAAGCCGACACAGAAGCAACCAATGTTTCCAAGCTAATTGCCGTCACCAAAAAATATACTCGTATTGACGAGCTAACGCCCGAAATCTTAAATACCTTTGTGGATAAAATCGTAGTCCATGAATGCGAGAAAAAAGACGGGAAACGGACACAGGATATTGACATCTACTATTCCTATGTCGGGATTGTTGATATTCCAACGGATGAAGAAATGCGGGAAATAGAACGTGAATACGGAAAACGTACCAAACGTCAAACCGCCTAAATATAGGCGTGGCAGGAGAAAGTCTATGCTCCTGCCCATACATATCTATTTTTATCCTTATCTGGTATCAATCAACTGTCATATATCCATTTGGGATTGCCCTGCATTTTGCCATAGTCCTTTACCTCCTGAAACATATTATAAATCATT
>CAQBGY010000379.1 GCA_948759685.1 uncultured Eubacterium sp. | reverse complement strand
CGCATATAACCGCTGTTCGTCGTCAAGCTCCGTTTCGCTTATCAAGTCGATATTTCCTTGAATGACAGTTAAGGGCGTTTTTAAATCGTGAGCAAGTGCCGCTATCTGCTCCTTTTGTAATTGTTCCGCACTCCATTGTTTCTCTAAAGATAATTTCAAGTTATTTTTCATATCAGAGAAAGAACATAACACATCTTCAAATTCTTTGATTTTTGAGTGTCCCACCTCAAAATCAAGATTTTGTTCTGCCACTTTTTCTGTTGCTTCAAAAAGTGGGGAGAGCTGCGCCCGCATATTTTTTGCAAACTTCGCTGTTAATATCACGCAGACCGCGATACAGTTTATTCCCATGAGGATATATAGCAGAATTTCCGGTGAGGGAAAATGATTATAGAACCATTCATTTATAAACTGTGAGCCAATGTAATATTGAAGCACCACATATTCATTTTCGCGGGTAACAAATAGATACTGCTTGTTGAGGTTTTCGTTTATCTTTCCAGATAGGGCATACTCCATAGCCCTGTCTAAATCTTCGCCCTCTAAAGACGTTTCCCGCATTTGATAATTCTTATCCAGTATTAGGTACTTGCACCCCATAGGAAGCTGTACATCTGTTAAATCCGGCGTTGCGGCAATAATGGGAACAAGATTTTTTGCGCTGCGTTCTGAATAATCCGCATAAGTAATAAAGCCCATTCTGGTTCCGGCAAGGATAAGACTAAATGGAATAGCTACCGAAACCATTAGCCCAATCAGCAGCATACATAAAAATTTCCAAAAAGACGCTTTCAATGATGTTGGCTTTTTTATTCCCATTTGTACCCTATCCCCCAAACTGTCGCTATCGGCTGAATATCCAATTTGCTTAATTTCGCCCGGATATTTTTGATATGAGTGGAAATAGTAGAATTATCGCTGTCGCCCTCCAAGCTGAAAACAGCTTCATAAATCTGTTCTTTTGAAAATACCTGTCCTTTATTTCTTGCAAGATATTCACAAATCAGATATTCACTTTTGGTTAGGGGAACAGGTATATTATCTACCCGTAGCTCCTTTGCGGACAAATCAATTTTTATCCGTTCAAAGGTAAGGGCTGTATGTCGTTCCCTGTGTTCTCGGCGCAAGTGGGCATTTACCCTTGCCCGTAGCTCCGCAATGCGGAATGGTTTTGTCAAATAGTCGTCTGCTCCCAGGCCAAGGCCGAATGTAATGTCATTTTCCATTGTCTTAGCTGTCAAAAAGAGAATAGGACAGTCCACCAATGAACGGATTTTATTGCAATAAGAAAATCCGTCCATATCCGGCATCATAATATCCAGTATAATCAAATCGTATCTGTTCAGCTTATCAAGCGGAACCTGTGCGGCAGACGTATAGGCAGTAATGAAATGTCCGTCTTTTTGCAGCCCATTTTTCACAAGCTCTAAAATAGGTCGTTCATCATCAACCATAAGGATTGCTGCCATAGTGTCGCCTCCTTTCGTTGCTCTTTTCGTATTATAGCATAATCCGCGAGGGCAGAAAAGCAGTCATTTCTGCTCTGCAATATAGTAGCGGTTATTTATTTTTACCGCAACCGCTTCTGTTTTATCCGTACCGTAAATCTCGTAAACATCTGCGTAAAACCATTGTTCCCGCCCCTGTCCGGCGTTTTTTCCGTTCCAGTCAATCTTGTTCAAATCCTCTTTGGACAAAGGGCGTTTCGTTTCTGTATCGAATGTAACGCTTTCCGCAAGAATATCAATCCAGTTTCCTAATTCATCATTTGATACGGTATCAGAGGTTACTTGATAAATAATCCCGTCACAAAGAAGCTGCGTTGCATTTTCGGGATTGATTTCAAATTTGCCACTCATAGACTGCTCTGTGTCCTTGAAGTCAAAGACCGTATCTGTGTCTTTGATATTTTCTTTTCTAACAGCTTTGTGATACCCTCCGTTTACATCTACAATCAGATAATCGTCAGCGTTGGGGGCTGCGTACACATTCAAGAATGGGATAATATAAGCAGCTTCCGGGGCTTTATCCGCTAAATCTGCTAACGTCCGAAAGGTAGTGGTTTCTATGTTTTCTTGAAGCAATACTTTTCCTGTTTCGTCTACCGCTACAAGCTGCCGGATATATCCAGTCCATTCCCCAAGCCCACCATTAGAAACGGTATCCTCCAAAATCGTGTAGTCGTTTCCCTTAAAGGAAAATTGCGTCACATTCTCTGCGTTCAAATAGCATTGCTCTTTATCACTGGAATATTCCTTGATTTTTTCCTGTAAAGAGCAGCCCGCAAGAGAAAAGCATACAACAAAAGCAAACAGCAAGACGATAACTATTTTACCACTTTTATTCATAATTTTTCCGTCCTTCCCAATGAGAAAACCATAATAAGGTCAGCAACAAGCCGCCTGTTGTTAATGCTGCAATCCATATTTTTTCCGTTCCATAGTTGAAAATTTGTTGGCCCAAAATATCCTTTACCCAATTCATAGACCATGAAAAGGGAATATACCTTGCTATGCCTTTTAGTTCGATATTGCTATACAAGATACATTGCAGACTTTCAAATACGCCCCAAAACAGGGATAACCCTAATCCAAATTTGAAGCTAAGGAACAGGTGCAAGATGTATATTATCAAGTTACAAAAGACCATCCCGGCGGCGGCTCCGATCAGCATTCCAAGCTGCACTGTATCAGCCATTCCCAAAAGATGTATGCCTACCACAAATAGCAGGCACAGAAAGAACAATGCAAATACCCCAGAACCATAAAGATAAGTTAATTTTGCAAGCATATTTTTGTGTCGGTTCGGTACAGCAAGCAGCGTTTGGAAGTGTGAAGCCTTTTCTTCCAGCGCAACATTCAGACCGACAATAACGCTTATCAACAATGGGAAAAACGTTGTCGTAATTTCCAATATCATTTTGAGCTTTTTACTATCTGCTGTGCTGCCATAATGGAAATAGTAAGCAAGAAATAACAATGCCCCGATAGCAGGTATACAAAAATGGATAGCCCAAAACGGTGTATGCTTCGTTTTTACCTGTTCAGAACGAACCGCATAAATAAAACCCATTTCCACCTACCTCCCTTTGGAAAAATCTTTTGCGTCGGCATAGGACAAAATAAGGAACAAGAGTATTGACAACGCAATGGAAATCATAATGGCTATAGAAAAGCCACAATTTCCCGCATAAGTTCCGTTTATTTCAATTCCCATAAGTGGCTTTGCAAGTTTTGCCGCCCAGCAATACGGTACAAACCACCATGCGATTGTATTTCCCAATGCGGTAGCAGTAGATAGAACAATCCCAAGTATTGTATTTAACACAATCGGCACAAACATTCCCGTTTTGCGCGCTAAGTACAGACACAAAGGGATTTGCCAGACAGACGCAAGGATAATCCCGATACTTCCTACAATGCTGTGTAAAAGGGAATATACTGCCGTGGCCGGAGCAATGATATTACTGATAGAAATAAGCAATGCTAAAAATATCGCTGAAACAAGCAGTTTTCCGACTAAGATAATGCCCTTGGCAAATTCAAACCTTGAAAGGTTCACAGGCATAGAAAATACCGAATAGTATTTCCCGGCGCTTTCTTCTTTTCTGTGTGACAAAGAACACAGAATTGCGATTGCTCCCGGAAGCAGGAACGCATACCACCAGTACAGTGTCATGTATTGATACCCCATAAATCCACCCATAAGCCACGCAAAAATAGCTGTGATTAGTGGAACAATGAAAACCAGTTTGCTCAATATTGTCCTCTTGAATTTCAAATGTTCTGATTTCAGATAGTTCATGCCTTAACCCTCCCTGTGATTGCTTTTTGCAACGTCCATAAAAAGCTGTTCCAAATTTTCGTTTGCGTTCAATTTTCCCTCATATCCAAGAACGCCACCCGCGATAATGCCGATATGGTCGGCTATCTGCTGCACTTCTGAAAGAATGTGACTGGACAGGATAACCGTAATACCTTTAGCCGGAAAAGAACGAATAAGCTCTCTAAGTTCTTCAATCCCAATTGGGTCAAGCCCGTTGGTTGGTTCATCAAGTATGAGCAGTTTCGGGTCGTTTAGTAATGCAACCGCAATTCCAAGACGCTGTTTCATACCAAGAGAAAACTGTCCGGCTCGTTTCTTGCCTGTTTCCGTCAGTCGGACGATTTGCAGCACTTCATCAATCCGCTTATCTGTCAGTCCTAAAATAGTAGTCCTTACTTTCAGATTTTCATAGGCAGACAGATTTTCATAAAGCGGCGGCATTACAATCAACGCTCCGATATGGTTTAAGTCGCTGCGTTTCCATGCGTGACCGTCAA
>CAQBGY010000378.1 GCA_948759685.1 uncultured Eubacterium sp. | reverse complement strand
CCACTGACAGCCTGTTTTGAGAAGATATAGAATCGCATTCATGATGTTTCTGAGACACGGCTCTTTCATTTAACTTTGATACAACTACTCAAATATTTGATTGTATGATAGTTATATTATTACTAACATCAGATTTCAATATCTGTGTTGTTTCGGATGAAGGAACAAATAACTGCTAACGGGCTATTAGTCATGCCATTTGAGATTTCTGCGCATTTTTAAATGAAAGAGCCGTGTTTCTGAGAGAATGTTTTCGCTTCCTTTCTTGTGGATTTATAATTTTTTCTATAACTTGCCACTGTTTATCAGTAAGGTTAGTTGAGTATTATTCCATAACTCTAATTGATTGACACTCATGAAGTTACAAATAAGTCATCAATTAACCTACTGATTTACAATATATTATTCATTGCAATAACGTTTATTTTCAATAAATTTTAAACAGCTTCTTAATCTACTATAACATATAGAGCATGAATCAGAATTTAGGAGATAAGTATACTACAGTTCTTGATAAAATCATTCAAAAACAAGTAGAAGTAAAGGAAAATACGATATTTGTGCTTACCGGTATCACCCCATATATCGGAATAGAGAATTATACTGAATATATCACTGACCTATCCACTTTTGATAAGGATGGGAATGACACACTATTCAGCAGAGAGTGGTTTGGAACTGTATTCTCTAAATTGATGATTGCTCAAAACCATCAAATTGTTTCTCATCAACAATTTGCATATATCAATGAATACCTGTCTGAGGATTTCTTCAAAGAACGTGTTCTCATTGTTTACGACAATCTTCGTTCGCTGTTCCCACTTTCAAAAGAGAACTACATTGAGAGCACAAATGAACATGCAAACGAAGAAAGACCTGAGGGGTTGCCTATATACCAAGCAGAACAACTCAAGATCAACGATAACTACTTCTATACCCTGAAAAGTTTTGGTGACATCCTTGAGAAAAGACCGTTTTTCGCCCTACAGAAAGAATTGACATCAGCAAATACTCAAGAAAACGCAGAGGTTCTTGATGTCATTTCCAATCCTTATGCTGTAGATGCGTTTGTTAATCAGTGCATCTTGGATAACAACTTTTGTAAACAAGTATTTGTCAAGGTTTCGGGTAAAAATGTACTCAACAAGACAACACATAAGACGCTTCAAGAACTAAATCACCTTTTGGCCAAGTTCAAAGGCGGTGTTCACATCCTGCAAGAAGAATCAATTCAGCAGGATTATATCCCTCAAGCAGAAACGGTATCATTACTTAAACAATACTGGGGACCATCAGCAGAGTTCAGAAACATACTCATCTATGAGAATCCAGAAATCAGCAGCAATATTGTACCTGTTTCACAAGGACTGATTGTTGATACAATCATCAATGAATATAAGAAAGGATGTGACGGAGTTCTGCCACGTGATATCTTTATTACAGCACCAACAGGAGCTGGTAAGTCTTTGATTTTCCAGTTACCTGCATTTTATGCTGCTAATAATGGTGATGTAACAATTGTAGTGTCACCTCTAAAGGCACTTATGACTGACCAGGTAGAAATACTTCATAAAGATAGACAGTATACCAAGGTTGAGTTCCTAAACAGTGATTTAACGCTTATTGATAGAGATAAGATTATTGAAAGCTGTAAAAAAGGTGATATAGATATACTTTATCTATCTCCAGAGTTGCTACTATCATATGACATACACTATTTCCTCGGAGAACGAAAGCTCGGTCTGTTAATTGTAGATGAAGCTCATCTTATTACGACATGGGGACGAGATTTCCGTGTTGACTACTGGTTCTTGGGTAATCACATCAATAAGATTAGGAAGTTCAACAACTACATGTTCCCATTGGTTGCACTTACAGCTACAGCTGTATATGGTGGAATCAATGATATGGTTTTTGATAGTATCAATAGCCTTAACATGCACGATCCTCATAAGTTTATCGGTAATGTACGTCGTAAGAACATTGAGTTTGTAATTGACACACATGATGATTACACTTCGGGTAAATATGACCAGAACAAAGAAACGGAGACCATTGAATTTGTCAAAGGCATTCAGGAATTGGGAATGAAAGGTATTGTCTATGCACCGTATACTAGACATATAAACAAACTTAAGGATAAAGCTGATGAGATTGATACCAATATGGTTGTCGCTTACCATGGTGGAATGCTAAGAGACCAACAACAATTCTCATATCAGGCATTCAAGAGCAACCAATGCAAGATAATGATATCAACGAAAGCATTCGGTATGGGTGTAGATATACCCGACATCCAAGTTGTATATCATCATGCACCATCAGGCTTGCTCCCCGACTATATACAGGAAATTGGACGTGCTGCCCGTAAAGAGAATATACAGGGTTATGCTGCATTGACATTTTCAAAATCAGATTTGAGATATAGCAAGCAGTTGTTCGGTATCTCCTCACTCAAGACTTTCCAGTTACAAGAAGTATTACGAAAGATAATACGCTACTTCAACAGTAATGGAAAGAAACGTAATATGCTTGTGGCTGCTAATGACTTTGCGTACATCTTTGATACCACTGAAGAGGTAGATCAGAAAGTAGCTACAGCTTTAATGATGATTGAAAAGGATTATCTTATAAAGACACGATTCAATGTTCTTATCGCACGTCCTAAGAAATTGTTTACTAAAGTATACGCACGTACCAACGATGTAGGTATAGAAAGGTTGAAGAAATTATTCGGGAACTGCTTCACTGAGATTAATAAATCAAAGTATAGCTATCATATCATTGAGCTTAACTTGGATAGCATTTGGTCAAAACATTTTTCAGACAAAAGCTTTCCTCAGTTGAAAAGCGAGTTCTACAAACAAAGATTCCTGTGGGAACACAATATTGAATTGGTACCACAAATAAAGGTATCAATAAACATAGAACAGCCTTACCGTACAGTGCTAAGTGAACTCAGTTCTATACTCAAGGCAGTAAGTGAAACGTTTGCAGAATTTAGATACCGAAATCAATTCTTTACCCAAAACGAATATGTCGAGAAACTTAAATGTAATCTAAGTCCTAAATACAATGCAGAGAAGATTGCATCTTTTATTCTTGGCACATATTCCGGTTATATGGCATCAGCAAGTGCACTTGAAGGAGATTCGTTCTTACAGCAACGCCATCAAGGTACAGCAATGCAGTATCAGGTATTCAGCACTAATTATGGAGCAAAAACGACTCAGTTGATTTCTATTTTCTCAAAATTATATGAGAACCATGATAAGCAAAGTGTAAATCGTTTCCTTTCTATCAATGACATCCCTTTGAAGAATCATATCAGATTGGGGTCATTATTGGAAATTATGAATTTAGGAACATTTGAAACAACTGGTGGTGACGATCCTAAACTGTTCTTGCGTTTAAATGACCCTCGAAGAATTGAAAAGGATTCTAATAGGCAAACATACAAGAATTATATCCTTGAGTCTGTAAAGAACAGGCATAAGGTTAGTTGCCAATTGTTCGAACATTTCTTCATCAACTATTTCAGCAATGAAAAGAGATGGGATATGATTGAAGACTTCTTCCTTGGTATGTCAAATGATGAGATTTTTGAAAAGTACCCAGGAAACATGGTTAACCATGTGAACATTATAGATTACCTAAAAAGAAACGCAGAAGTCGCAGAAAGTAATACTACAGAAATTCTAAGTGGCTCAAATATTCATTCCGACTTATTCAAGCCAAAAGAAGAACAGCATTACTTCAGTGACAACATGCTTACCATAGATTCACTAACTATGCCAATCAAGAAATGGTTAGTTGAAGACCCAGTATCATTACATAGAACAATTGTAGAGTATAACATCTGGATTGAGAAAGAAGATTTTAAGATTTTAACCAATAAGTTGCGACTTCAACATTTCAACTATTATAGAGATTACATGAGGTTGAAACTTCTTATAGAATTCCCAGGCTATCAGGGATTGGTTACAGCAAGTGTACCTTATAAAGACTGCCCTGTGAAATTCTATAAATGGTGGAAACAAAATCAAGATAAAATCAAATTGAGCAAGAAAGAGACTATCGAATTGTTTTTAGCCGTTGATGCCGAAAATCCGAAAGTCTTATTGAAAGCTCATAGAACTATAATTGGAAAATAATTAAAAGATAAACATATGAATCCGCTGAATGAAACTAAGTTTGAAGAGCATATTACAGAATATTTAGCTGCAAGTGCCTTGTACAACCAACGAACTAGTGCACAGTTTGATATTGAGAAACTGTTTAAAAATTACACAATAATTTTGTTAAGCATGATTTTGCAGAAAGC
>CAQBGY010000377.1 GCA_948759685.1 uncultured Eubacterium sp. | reverse complement strand
TAAGAAAGAGGTTGAGGATATGAATCCCGAACAAAGAGGTGCCCTTTTGTCTGCTAATGCGAATAATGGTGCGTATGCGGGTTTCGGTTTTCTGAATGCGCATAGTCGTTCCTCGTCTGCGAATGCGGACGATGGGTTCCGCTTTTACCGTGGTTTCAACTTATAACTGTTGCTGCCACGCCCTTACCTCACAGGGACTATCGGCACGTCTGATAGTTGGTAAAATAATATGGATTAGGACGGTGCAAGTAAGTAATTGAAAGCTCTGTTTTAGAACAACGGCACAAATGGGTGTAGTAAAGACTGAATACGGGTTATGTTATACGGCTGATACCTGCTTTAATCAATACTCGGATTTTGAGGATTGCGGTTTATATGTCGGTGATACAGGAAAGATATTCATTTCCCAAGCTAAGAAAATTAAGAATGTTTATCACCTGATATATGAATGCTCCAACCTCATACGGGCGCAATATAAGGCACAGCAAGGCAAAGGAGAGCGTACCGAAATATCCAAGTTCAATGAGAACATTTTGGAGAATTTGGATAGCTTGTACTGGGACTTGCGCAATGAAACTTATACCCCCGGTGAATATCGGATTAAGGTTATATATGAGCCGAAAGAAAGGGTGATTATGATTGCCCCGTTCTTCCCGGACAGGATAGTACACCATTGCATTATCAATGTGTTGGGGCGTTACTGGACTAACTTCTTCATTGCGAATACATACGCTTGTATCAAAGGGCGTGGTATTCATAAATGTATGGAGGATGTGCATACGGCTTTAATCATAGACAGAAAAGGTACAAGGTTCTGTTTGAAGATTGACATCAAGAAGTTCTATGATAACATAGACCACGCAGCATTGAAAAGGATAATCCGCTACACTATAGCGGATGAACAACTGTTAAGGCTGTTGGATAAGATAATAGATAGTAACGGTAAAGACAAGGGGCTGCCAATAGGCAATTTCACAAGTCAATATTTGGCTAATCTCTATTTAGCATATTTCGACCATTGGGTTAAAGAAGAACTGGCTAAGATAGTGATGAAGCGTTTTGGGGTGAAAATCTACTACTATCGCTATATGGATGATATGGTGATACTATGCGCTGACAAAGAGGCACTGCATTTCGTACTCGACATGATGGGGCTTTACTTGGGTGGCGAATTGAAAGTAGAGATTAAAAGCAACTGGCAGATATTCCCGGTTGATGCTCGTAGCATTGATTATGTGGGATTCAAACAAAACCATTACGGCATATTGCTAAGAAGCGGTATTCTGAAAAGGTTTTATAAGAAATTCCACCGCACCATCAATAAATACGAAATCAAAGATGAAACGGATATTAAACACTTCTTCCCATCTGAATATGGCTGGATAATCAGATGCTCGGAGGAACACAGTAAATTCATTTTTAATAATTGTTTGAACGATGGAAGCAAATGTTTTGACTACAGGGCTGCTGGCTAAGACTAAGCCGGAGGTGATAGATTCTCTTAATAACGGGCAGGGAACGTTCCTTTATAACCATAACATCAAAGAGGTTAAGGTTATTGCAGACAAAGAGGGTGGCATTGAGATTACGACTGATGCGGAACGTGCCACAGGCACGATGTTCCAATATGACAGCGTGAGGGTGGAATATCCAAAAACGGCTGATAATATTTTCAGCACGTTGCTTACTGCAAGATACCCGGCTAAGACAGAAAGTAAGCTGGTAAACGAATATCAGTCTGCCATGCTGGGATTGCTTGCCGAAAGTGCGAAATCCCCCTATGAGAACTTTTTGAAAGACCGTTTGGCTATCCGTGAAATGGTGGATGCCGATTGTGAAACCTATAATATACCGATGGACTTATGAACGAGGTAATGGACTTTGAGGAAACAGAATCCTTGAATGAAGATATTTTCGATTGTGAATACACCTCAGTAGATGCCGTGATTAATGAGGTCACGGTGTTTACGGGATGTAAGGAAAGACAGACAGAGAACGGAACGAGAACACTAATCGCCTATGGCGAGGGTATCGGTGCATCCGCTTTCTATACTGATAGTAAGAAGTTGAAAGATGTTGTTTTAGACCCGAAGCGCAAATATCCATTTCGTGCCGTAATCAAAGTGGTACGCTATGGAACGATGTACGGGTTTAAGTTCTTTCCACCGAATACTCCAATCACGCAGGAGGATAGGGATAACTTTGAGTATTACAAGCGAAACAAGTATAAGAAAAACCGATGATGGAAGAAAGTTTGAAAGTAGCACAAGGCATAAGCGATTTTGGCTTTATGGTGATAGTGTGCGCTGTGTTTCTCTGTTTGGCGGCTGCACTTATGGTAGCTTGTTTCAAGTGGTTCAAGTCTATCATTAACGACATGATTAAAAGCAATCAGTCTATGGTAGCCGAACTTCTGACGGAAACCAAAACCCAAAATGATATGCTCACTGACATTGCAGAGGGGTTAAGACCCGAAACGCAGTTGCGGATAAAAAACATATCAAGCATTTACTTTGACCTTGCCGTTGAGAGGGTTTGCCGTATAATAAAGAAAGTGCGTGAAGAAAACCACATCGCAGACCGTGAAGCCACGAAAGCGAAAGTACACACCTTGATTATGAATATGCACGAGGACAGAAACAGCCGATTTGATGCACATTCGTATCGAGGGAAACGATTGTCAAGCTACACTTCGCCCGAATGGATTGAATGGGTAGAGCAATGTGTGTTGTCAGAGGTTTATGCGGAAACGGTGAACAATGGCAGAGCTTATACCAATGTACAAATGGTATATGACAGAATTAAAATAGATTTTTACCATAAATTGAATCAAGAATGAAGATACTTATAGACAATGGGCATGGAGAAAATACACCGGGTAAACGCAGCCCGGATGGAACTTTCAGGGAGTATGCCTATACAAGAGAAATTGCGGATGAAGTCGTGCGTGAACTGGCTAAACGTGGCTATGTAGCGGAACGCATTGTTAAGGAGAACTTGGACGTGCCTTTGGCTGAACGTGCAAGGCGTGTGAACGAGATTTGCGCCCGATATGGAGCTAATAACGTGTTGCTTGTTTCCATCCACTGCAATGCTGCCGGGAATGGCGAATGGATGAATGCCCGTGGATGGTCTGCCTATACCACTAAGGGCAAAACGAAAGCTGACGAACTGGCAAACCGAATGTATGATGCTGCCGCTTGCTTTATTACCGGGCAAAAGATTAGGCGTGACTATTCGGATGGCGACCCGGATTGGGAGGAAAATTTTTACATCCTTTCCAAGACGAAATGCCCGGCTGTATTGACGGAAAATTTCTTCATGGATAACAAGGAAGATATTGCTTACCTTACATCTATGGAGGGGAAACAAAACATTGTGAACACCCACGTAGAGGGTATAATCCAATACATCAAGGAATATGAGAAATAAAGCGTTTTTGATATTAATCGCCCTCTGTGGGCTTTTGATGGCGGTTACCTTTGGGCTATGGGCTTATTGTTCCAAGTTGAAATCAGAAAAGGAAAGATTGGATGGCAACCAAACCGCCTTGTTGGAGAAAATTAAATTTTACCAAACAGAATCCGGAAAATCCGCTGCTTCTGTACAGGCATTGACTTTATCCAAGTCTGAGGTGGAAAAGCATTGTGCCGACTTGACGAATACCGTTAAGGAACTTGACTTGAAAGTAAAGAGGTTACAAGCGGCTTCCACGAATGCAACAAAAACGGAGGTGGAGGTACAAACCATAGTTAAGGATAGCATTATATACCGTGATACATCCTATCTTAAAGTCCAAGCAATACGATGGAAAGACCCGTGGATAAATGTTGATGGCTTAATCATGCCCGATAAGAAACTGGATTTACGCATACAATCTGTAGATACCCTATTTCAAGTAGTGCATAGAGTGCCTAAGCAATGGTTGTTTTTCCGATGGGGAACAAAGGCTATTAGGCAAGAAGTTGTAAGTAGCAATCCCCATACCAAAATAGTGTATTCGGAATATATAGAATTGAAGAAACGGAAAAAGAAATGATTAGGTGTTAGTAATAGAGTAGAACTTTTGTTCTGAGCCGGGTTCGCTGTGAAGTGCGCCCGGTTTTTCTTTGTCCTTTGAAATAAAAGTCATATCTTTGCAGTACCGATTCTGAAAATCGGTGTTGCATTGTACCCCTGTATTCTTCTTTTGGAGAGGCAGGGGTATTCAACAAAAATGCAAAAGTTCTACTATAGTTCTACGAAAAATTGAAATAGTCTCGCAAGTGACTGATACTCAAAGTTGGATTAGAAGTTTCCTAAACTTTAGATAGGGGTTCGATTCCCCTCGGGGCTACTATAAA
>CAQBGY010000376.1 GCA_948759685.1 uncultured Eubacterium sp. | reverse complement strand
TCGCAACTAAGCGACGCTTCATTTTAACTGAGGGCGAGCGATTTGACGCTTACTTAAATTGTATGTCTACCTAATTAATGTAATATTAATATCGGCGGTGCTATCACCGCCGATACCAACTAATTAGAAATATTTGTTTCTAGTTTATAGTTTTCTGTATCCCAACACCAGTCTTCGACACATTCCTCATATACTTCATCCAAAGTTTGACAACCTCGAATTCTATAATCACCTTCATAAAATGAGTCTAACGTTATAGTACTTCCACCTGTAACCTTACAACTGCCATCCTTTTTAATTATTATATTATCAAATCTTGCACAATAATAATATGATATTTCCTGTCCAGAATATATTATAGTAATTTTATATACACCATAACAGTGATTATTTAGATCATAAACATTTGTCTTTTTAGACAAAAGGTAATAACCTATGGTTTCACAATTATTTAAAGATACCTCCGATACTCGTTTACTTATATCTGCTTGAATACTGGCTATTACCCAGTCACTCATTTTCTCTTGCATTTCATTTGAGATTTCATCAATTGTTTCCACATAATAATCAAGTCCCTCAACCACAAATTCTTTTTCTGTCTCCAAAAGTGTATATCCATACTCATTTGCTGTCTTCTCGGGATCGTCACCATCAATGGATATTTTTACAACATCACCATTTCTTAAATCAGAACGTGGTTCAACACTATAGAAATATCTCATGGGATTTGCTTTATTTCTATAGACAACGCTCGCAGTTCCATTTGGAGATGTCCCTGAAAAATTCGGATAAATTCCTTCAAATGCGTCAAATTCCGTCAGTTCACCAGTCTTTTCTTTTTCGCCGGTATCCTCTTCTGTCCTTATAACCGACAATGTACTCGTTTTAACAGTAGCAGTGTCATTTTCCTTGCCGCATCCAGTTAATAAAGCACCTCCGCAGAGCAGGATTATTAAAAATATCATATTCTTTGGTGTATTCATAAAATTGTTTCTCCTTGTTTAAACGATTCATCCATGTCTAAAAAGCTTCTTAAATTAAATTGCAGATTCAAAATTTACCTTATCCACATCTTTTTGTTTATTTTCATTATCATCTTTCTTAAAGTAATCAAGTCTATTAGTTTGATTTCTATCCAAATAGAATTTTGCTATTTCGTACATTTCATTATTACTCCAGTATCTCCCAATGCCAAAATTATTTCGGCGAATATATGAAATCAGTTGATCTATTTTAAGAATTTGTTCTTTGGTCTCCGCCGGAGCATTGTCGATATCTAAATAAGAACGAGCATTTGAAAAAACCACAAGAGATTTAAAAGCATTGTAATAAGGTTTTCCTAATATCTTTTTCCTTAATTTCCTTTTCATCCCTTCTTTTGCCAGTCCTATTACTGCCTCAAGATGCCTTTGATTTTGTGTGATTGGAGAATATTCTGATCCTGTCTGAATTAGCCTATTTTTATCTATTACGATATGATTAAAATTCCCCTTTTTATCAACCTCTATATTTCCACTCCAGTTTTTAACTTCTATCACATAAACATGCTTTCGTGTAACTACTAAATAGTATATTTGAGCTGGACTTGGTTGTTCTTTATATGTTAATAAAATATCATGTAAGACATACATATCTTCCCCACTATTTTTTAATTCAAAAGCAACCTGGTTTTCTCCGTATATCCCTTTACTTATACGTTCAATGTTTTGGTCAAATTTCCATTTATCCTCATCATAAGCTTCTTGCCTTTTTAATTTCAAATTTTCTAATTTTAATTCATCCTCGCTTTCTTCTTTTTAAAATACAACACCTATTCTTTTACAGTAAATTTTCCTCCAAATACTTTTGAAACTATCTAATATTAATTCCCAAAAAGTAAATTCATCATCAAAAAATCTTATTATCCCTTCAATAATGCCTATAATACTATAAGAAAAAATAGCAATTGGCAAAACAGGATCATAAAGCTTTTGAATTATTGGGTCGTTTTGAAGCATATCAGAAATTATCTCATATATGGCATGATTAGCAAATGAAAAAAATAATACTAAAAATAAAACATAACCCACTTTGTGTCTAACTGTAGATTTTATTGCAGCTATAATAACTAATATTATAACACCAATTATAATTAAAATTTTCATAATATTGTTTCTCCTTTGTGGCTCCCATCAAAAATTTTTCAAATATGCAAACCCGATTATTTTTTTAATTATACCATATTTTTCAAATTATGACATTAAATTTTAAAGTATGTTCATCCTCTTTTAAATTCTGATATGGATTATGCTATATAAGGGCGCGCCCATAGCGCACAAACAAAGAAAAGCAGCCACTCTAAAGTGAATGCTCCGTAGCCAAGGCAAATTTGTCCTTACAGATAACTCCTCATCCGTTTGCAGACAGGTGAGGCATTTTTATTTTTTCTCGTTCCTCTTATCGATAAAGGCAAGAAACGAACAATCAAGCCGCCAAAGGTCACTAACAAGATTCTTTCTCAACATATTCATTCAGCCGTTTCTTTACCTGCCTCGGTTCTTCCCATGTCTCTATGGTTTCTTTTTTTATATATGCTACAAAACCGTCAAGCTCTCCTGTTTTATCATAACAGCCCAAAGCATTATAGTATTCGTTTTTTGTTTCATTGCGTATCACGATTGGCGGATGTTCATGTGTCATTAGGAAATAATTCATTAGCGTTCTTCCAACGCGTCCGTTCCCATCAGCAAACGGATGCGTGTTTTCAAATTTACAATGAAGATACGCCGCCGTTTTAATAATATTGTCTCCTTTATCCGGAATATCCTGCAGCTCCTCACACAACTCTTCTATTTCAGACGACACTTCTTCCGGAAGTGCTCCCTGATCATTTCCAACTACATAATCATGTTTTTTATATTCTCCGGGACGTTCTCCGCGGCTGTATCTTCCCTCATCATATGTTCCATCTGTCAGTTTTTTATGAATACCCTTAATCAATTCAGGTGTGATAATTGCTTTTTCTATTATTTTGTCTTTTAGCCAGTCATAGCAAATTTTTTGATTCTTAATTTCAAACACCGTCCTGACATCGCCTGTAAAATTGATTACTTTTCCATTTTCAAAAATTTCCCTTGTTGTGTGATATTTTATTTCAGGATTTTCAATAACTCCTGAATGATATGCAAATATAACACTGAAGTTACTAAGGACAGCTTCTAGATCCGAAACTGTTTTTATGTCCTTTTGTTTCCATTTACTGACTGCTTTTACGTATTTACCATTATCAATCTGATCCACAAAAACTTCCTCCCTATACATCAAATTCAGGTATTGCGTCCTTTGCAGGCTCATAACTCTTGAAAAATACTCTGCAATATGCTATATTAGAACCATAAAAGGAAGCAATCGCCCACAAAGTGGTTGACCTCCCAAATAAGTTTATGTAATAAACCTACCTGTTTTGGGCAAGATACAAGGTAGGTTTATTTATTTTCGCCTGTTATTCCTATCTATGTAGGCAAGCAGCGCAATGAGAAATGTACCAAAAAGAAGCAACAATGTCAAAACTCCGTACGTACTCATATACACCACCTCCCCTCTTTTGTATAAGTTCAGGGAGGCTACCACCTTGTAACACGATTGTTCCTCATCCATAATATATCATAATCTACTTTTTATCGCAATTTTATTTTGCGCTTTTATGCCGGATACGGCATTATGCGTTTTGGGCAGGCTGCCTATGCAGCCAAAACGCGACTGCTTGCGCAGTCGGAAAGGCTGCCGGAGCAGCCATCTATCCCGTGAAAAATCCCCATTTTCACGGAATAGCAAGCAACGCAAGTGTGTACACACTCGCCCATATTTTAAAATCTGCCTGACGGCAGATTTCAAAATATTTTGCTTGTTGGGGAAATCCCCAAGCCCCTATTAAATCATTTTCTGCGAAAATAAAAAGTATGCCATCAGGCAAAATTTTTTCATATGAATTTTATTGTAAAGACTGGCGTTTTTTTGTATAATTGAAATGTGACAGGAGAAGGATATATCGTATTTTGTGTCACAGATTTTTAGAAATCGAGGTGGTAAGGTGTCAGGCGATACAAAACAGACGCAAAAAGTTAAGGCAAAACGTACCGCAAAGAACAGTGTGTTTTTAGATCTTTTTCAAGATAAAAAGAATTTGCTGAAACTGTATAAAACATTACACCCAGAGGATATGGAAGCAACAGAGGACACGCTAGATATTGTAACAATAGACAATGTTTTGACAGATAATCTCTATAATGATTTGGGCATAATGGTGGGTAACAACAGATTGCTTTTGTTGTTGGAAGCGCAATCGAGTTGGACGGTAAATATTTTA
>CAQBGY010000375.1 GCA_948759685.1 uncultured Eubacterium sp. | reverse complement strand
GACCACCGAGATCTACACTCTTTCCCTACACGACGCTCTTCCGATCTGAGGGGCACTTTTTTTTCTGCGCAGGCAGTTGGATTCGGATTTTTTACTTTTAAATGCGGATGTTGTTTTTGATGTGGATTTTCACAGGTTTGTTAAATTTCATAAAGAAAAGGGCGGGTTGGTTACTTTGTTCACACATCCGAATTCCCATCCGTATGACAGTGGACTGATTATTGCGGATGAGAATGGTAAAGTGAAAAAATGGCTTGCGAAGGAGGAAGAACGACCAAAATATTATAAAAACTTGGTAAATGCGGGACTGCATATTATAAATCCTGCTGTTCTTGATATGGTGGATGTTGGGAATATTTATAGTAGGAAAACAGAAGTTATATCGGAAAAAATAGATTTAGATCGGCAGATTTTAAAGCCATTGGTTCAGATGGGGCAGGTATTTAGTTATAATAGCCCGGAATATGTGAAGGACATGGGGACACCGGACAGATTGCAGGTGGTGGAAAAAGATTTTTTAACTGGGAGAATCAAGGCAAAAAATTTGAGGAACAAACAAAGGGCGATTTTTCTTGACAGGGACGGGACGATCAATATATACAAGGGATTTTTGCGTAATATCCATGATTTTGAATTGATTCAGGGGATTGGAAGTGCGATCCGGACAATCAATGAGCAAGGATATCTTGTTCTAGTTGTAACAAATCAGCCAGTAATTGCAAGAGGGGAATTAAGTAAGGAAGAATTGGAGGAAATACATAACCGGATGGAAACAGAACTGGGGGAAGAAGGGGCATATCTGGATGGTATCTATGTCTGTCCACATCACCCGCATAAAGGGTATGAGGGGGAAATTGCGGAGTTGAAATTTGATTGTGGCTGCCGCAAGCCGAAGCCGGGAATGTTGCTTTGTGCTGCAAAGGATTTTAATATCAATCTTGAAGAAAGTTGGATGGTTGGAGATCGTGAAAGTGATATAAAGGCTGGAAGGGCGGCAGGATGTAAGACAGCACTGGTTGGATGGGAGGATTATGGACAGGATGTGACGGTTGCATCTGTGGCAGATTTTGTGGAGCATTTTGTTAAAGGCAGTTTGTTTGGATAACTGATTTCCCACTGTTTTAAGGTTGAGGTATTGATGTAATAGAAAATATCAAGATATGTTAGAACTTATAGAAGGAGAAAAGGAAAAAGTATGATGGGACAGTATCTGGAAAATAGATTGGAAAAGCATATAGATTTACTGATATTTCGGTATCCGGTACTGAAGTGTATCAGACAGGATATTATTGATGCCTATCTGGTTATGGAAAAGTGCTATGAAGATGGGGGGAAGCTTCTAATTGCAGGGAACGGTGGTTCCGCTGCGGACTCGGAACATATTATGGGGGAACTGATGAAGCGTTTTAGACTTCCAAGACCTGTGAGTGATGAATATGCAAAACGGTTGCGGGAAGTGGATGGGGAGCGGGGGGATATTCTGGCAAAAACTTTGGAATGTCCCCTTACTGCAATTTCCCTTGTTGCACACGAAGCGCTTTCCACCGCTTTTTCGAATGATGTCGGCGGGAATGGAGGATTTGCACAACAGATGCTTGGTTTTGGAAAAGAAGGAGATGTGTTCCTTGGGATTTCCACATCTGGGAATAGTAAGAATATCATGGATGCAACGGTGGTGGCAAGGGCATCGGGGATTAAGGTGGTCGGGCTTACTGGACAGGGCGGTGGGGAGCTTAGCAAGGTATCCGATGTGGCAGTGAGGGTCCCGGAAACAGAAACATATCGGATACAGGAATTACATTTGCCGATTTATCATTGCTGGTGCCTAATGTTGGAGGAGCGGTTTTATGGAAGATGAAAAGATATGCAAAAGGGTGAATTTATTGGATTCAGAGGAAAAAAATAATATAAAATTTAGTGTTATTGTACCTGTGTTCAATGTTGAAGTGTATTTAAAAGATTGTCTAGATAGTATTTTGCAACAAGATATTGAACAGGAGCAATTTGAAGTTTTATTGGTGAATGATGGTTCGACGGATAAAAGTAGTGCAATTTGTGAGGAGTATTCGAAATTATATGGGAATGTTACACTAATCAGTCAGGAAAATAGAGGGCTTTCAGCAGCGAGAAATCGTGGGTTAAATGCTGCAAAAGGAAAATATATTATTTTTGTGGATTCTGATGATTATATCGAAAGAAATACGTTTTCTTTAATATATAGGGAGATAGAGAAGAACAAATTGGATGTGTTAGCTATCAACAAGGTAATGCATACGGAAAAGAATGAATTTTTATCAGTCCAAAAACCTAAAGGTTTTGAGGAAGGTAAGGTAATGGATGGTACTAATTATATTTCAAAAAATGGTTTTTGTATGTTTGTAACGGCATGGGCTTACATTTATAGTCGTAAGTTTTTAGAATTGAACAATCTTCGATTTGTTGAAGGCTTACTTCATGAAGATTGTGAATGGATCTCACACTGGTTTCCTTGCTGTAAGAAAATAGGGTATATTGATGTAAATTTTTATCATTATGTTTTATCAAACGGGTCCATTACAAGAGGAAAGAATATCAAAAAATCTTTCGATTTGGTTCGGATAGCAGAACTTGTGAACATATATGCAGAAAATTATAATGAAAAAGGAAAAACGGAAGTATGTCATGTATTACAAATGTATGCTGAGAGTTTGATATGGTCAGCACTCCATGACTGTGTAGAGCAGGGATATGAGATAAAATTTTTTTTGGATAAGGAGAATATGAGGCTGCCTGTATTGAAGTATGGCAGAAAAAAAGGGAAACTTCGGATTCTCTTTTTTTTGATTAGAGTTAGGGCTTATAGTCTAGCAGAGATAATGATAAAACTGATTATAAAAAGAAAATCTGTGAACTGTTGAACTATGTAAAATCAAAATAAAGTAGATAAGCAATTAGGTATAATAACATTGCAGGTTTAGAAAAAATGATTAAATAAAGCAGTATAAATAAGATGAGGAGATTTATTATGGAGGAAAAAGTGATTTTATCTATTTGCATTCCATCACATAATCGTGTTGATGTTATCTTGGAAAATTTAAAGGATATTTTGAAAGTATCCGATGATCGTTTTGACATCATCATAACAGATTCTTCTAATCATAAAGGAGAATTGGATAAGCTGTTGGAAATTAAAGACAAAAGAGTTAAAATTTTTAGAAATAACGTAAATTGTACAGCAATGGAGAATTGGTTTCAAGCAATAGAAAATGGTGATGGTATCTTTGCCATTCATTTGAATGATAGAGATAAAATAGTATCTGATAATTTACAAGAATTTTTGACCTATTTGGACATGCATCATATGTTCAGTGGTGGGGTGTGTAAAGAAGTGTCGAATTCAGATGAAGCAAAGGAATTTTATGGTACGAAAGATGCAATGATGAATATGGCATATTTTGATTTGCATCCAACAGGTATAGTTTTTAATTTAAAGTGTTGGAGAAAAATTTCTGATCGGAAAGAACTTTTTTCTTATGAGAAATCTGGATACTTTCCTCATGATATAGTTTTGGGAAGACTGGCATTGATGGGGGATATGTTTATTTATCAAAATTGTATTTGGAAAATGGCATCACCAGAATTTTGCAAGAAAAATTTATCGGGAACGGGGATGAGAAATTTTTTTGAACCATCGGAAAGATTATTTGCTTTACAGTGTTGTTTACGGGAATTAGAAAAGGCAAAGATTAATCAGGATTTAAGAAAGAACAAATATATGCAAACAATAGAAACACATTTGAATCTTGCCACAGTGGGATATTTTCACTATAAAGAAACGGAATTTGAAGCTATTCATTTTGGATATTCTATTCAAAAATTTAATATGAAGGAGAAAATGGGGAAGATACGAGAAGTTTTAAAAATGTATAAGAGGGAACTTGGATTGGCAAAGGAAGATTATTCTAAAATTAAAAAATGGACATATAAAAATTTTTTTGTCACTGAATTGAGGAAAAGGACACTTTGGTTAAAGAACAGGAATGTTAGAAAATTTTTAAGAGCTTTAAACACTAAAAGAAAATCTAAAGAAGGCAGTTTGTTAAGATGATCCTAGATATTAATAGTCTTTGATAAAATTGCAGTTTTTTATATAATTGTTGTATAGAGGAGTGAAGTTATATATGTGGTCTGTATTTTGCAAATTTCGCAAATTGTTTTCGGTACGACAAAAACGTAGTTTCGTGATTTTATTTTTTTTGATGCTTTTTGGAGCTTTTCTTGAAATTCTTGGTGTTTCTTTGATTGTTCCGCTGGTGTCTGTAGTGAAGATCGGAAGAGCGTCGTGTAGGGAAAGAGTGTAGATCTCGG
>CAQBGY010000374.1:3875-4350 GCA_948759685.1 uncultured Eubacterium sp. | reverse complement strand
GATGTTGTTAAGCAGCTCAAGGTCAAGATCAAGGAGCGCCGGGTTTTACTGGATGAAAAGAAAAATACCCCAGCAATCCAGGTGTTCCGGCATCGGGGATTGGCTCAGAAAATCGCCAGTCTGACAGAAGATATTGAGGAATTGAAAAGCGAAAAGGCCCTGCTGCTCAATCAGCTTAACTGTACGGACGATCATGGTATGGGCGAGATTAAACAGCACGTTGCATCTATGGAATCTTCGCTCGAAACGATGAACCGGAAGGAGAAAAAATATACCGCTGAACTGGATGCCGCACTGGCGCAGTACGCCGAGCTGCAACAACAGGCGGCGGATATGGATGCCATAGAACTGGATACCACCTGTCACGCTATTCGCTCTGATAAGGAGTGGGAAACAGTCCAGCGGCTGCAAGCCGCCTATGGCAAGAAGTTTGATTCCGGGATGCTGGCGCAGAGTCGAATGGATGTTGGCGAAA
>CAQBGY010000374.1:0-3865 GCA_948759685.1 uncultured Eubacterium sp. | reverse complement strand
GGAGCCGATATCTATCCGTCAGAAACTGCAACAGTTACAGAGGCAGCAGAATAGGCAAAGTCATGAAAAAGAACGCGACCAGGAGCGGTGATGCTTCTGGCCGCTATTATCAACAAATTTCTTGCTCAAGTGCGTCAAATTCTGGTGTGGAGAAAAACTCGCCCAATGTTATCTCAAAGCCATCGCAGAGCTTTTTAATAGTTACTGTGCCGGGATTTTGGCTTTCGCCGTTAAGAATACTTTTGATAGTCGCTTGTGGAACGGCGGAAATATTGCTCAATCCGTTTGGTGTAATTCCTCGTTCTCTGCATAACTGCATAATTCGGGCCGCAATTGCTTCACGAGTATTCATAATTGCGCCCCCTCCAAGTGATTTATCACTATGGTAAATTATTTGGAGTCTGCTTGTTAGTGATACTTCACTACCTTCGGAATTTGTGGTAATATAGTGATATATCACTATATTAAGGAGCGATGGCCATGAGTACCTGCTTTTTCATCGGGCACCGCGAGGCCCCAGATAGTCTCCTATCTCAATTATCTGCTGAAATTGAGCGGCACATTACAGAATATGGTGTAACGGAGTTCGTCGTAGGCAGATATGGCCGCTTTGATGCGCTGGCGGCAAAATGTATCAAAGCAGCAAAGAAGCGCCACCCAGAGGTGACACTTACATTGCTGCTCCCTTATCATCCGTATGACCGTCCTACCCCAACACCACCCGGTTTCGACGGTACATTTTACCCACCAGGAATGGAAACAGTTCCGAAACGTGCCGCCATTATCCGCGCCAACCGCTATATGGCGGAGCACAGCGATTATCTGATTGCTTATGTGTGGCATTCAGTCAGTAATGCAAGAGATTTACTAGAATATGCGCGTAAGTTGGAGAAAAGGGAGCAAATTAAAATCACACTTTTTGACAAACTTTGACTTTGACGTTGCAAAGTTAGGAAAAACGTTGTATACTATTCCTAATTGAACATAGCTAATGTGTTTGCAAATTAGTTAAAAACTGCATACTAAAGCAAGTCGCCTTATAGTATGGCTGATAATTATATGTTGTTGAGAAGTGCGGATTATACGACTGCACCGGTTGGCGTAACCGTCGGAACGAGTTATAGGTCCATTAAGTACTGTCTAAAGAATACAGGCCCTTCTTCATTTGAAGGATAGACAGTCAAAAGATAACAGCAGGTCGATGATAAGTAACGGCCTATTTGCTATTTTGAGAAGGAGGTGGGAAGTGTGCTTCAGGCTTTTGACACACTGCTTCAGAGAACAGTAGAAGCTGAATTAGCCGCAAAAAACAGAATAGATGAGCCTTTCCGATATGAATGTTTATGCTGTGGCGAAGAAGTGTATGTTGCAGCAGCGAAAAGCACAAAAAAAGCAGCCCACTTCCGCCACCGCCGGGGAAACAGCGACAGAGAATGTGAGTTGTATTTGGGACGAATGGGAATTGATGGTGCCCAAATTGCGGCAAAAAAGAGAGCGCATATTAGAACCGAAGTATACTATGACATCAAACAGAAAATGTTTTATATTGGGATACTATTTCAGGAAGAAAAATTGAAAGAATTTGAAGGTAAGTCTTGCGTTCTGGAATTTTTCTCCGCATGCAATTCGGTGCCATATGAAAGTATCGCAATAAATCAACAGAATTTTGCTCCAGATAGTATGGTTCTGTTTCCGTTGAAGCTTACAACCAACGATTGCTATATTAATATTTCTGGCATGAATTATCGTATTCGCCATGAGATCCTGTATAGTAACGATTTTCCGACATTTTTTAAAATTTCACCAAACGAGGATACGAACGGAAAATCCAAGCGTATTGTGGGCGGAAAAATCTATACAGCTACTCCCTACTATATCATTGCAAGGGATCGGAACGCAATTCAGAAAATAGCCAAGCATAGAGAACATGTTTCGGTTAACCAGATTGATGAAATTGATGCGTTTGGAAGCACTGTTTACGGTACAAATCTTCAGATTTTATCTGCCAATGCTGAATTGGTTGATTTGTTTTCTTACTTTAACTTTGATTTAGAAACTGCTCAAAGTGTGTTGCAATTATGGCCCCCGATGTATTCTGTAGAAGGAGTTCTTTGTACAGATGGCAAAAAAGCGTACCTCAGATCCACATTTGAGCTAGTGCCGCATGGCAATATTTCCTGTGAAACGGATGCTCTCAGAAAGTTTGATAGTCTATTCGAGGTAGATTTATCGTATCCAGTTCAGATTTGCTTTAATAACGTAGATATTCAATTTGAGCAACAGCAATATAGTTCTTTGCGGATGGATCAGCCTTGCGAACAAATCACAGCGCCAACGGTAAATGTTACAGAGTGTAGTAGTTTTTATCTGATTGATGCTGATGGATATAGGGAACTTCCTGTTGGGATTCATTTTATAACTGAGTCCAGTAAGATTGTGCAGTATCGGAGCAACTATCCGGTGGCTGTATTTAAGCGTCCAAAACCCATTCCTCCCAGCAGGGTAGAACTTCTTCGAGATGTGTTATCTTATTATAAGGTAACGCTTCCGTTTGATGAGCAACTTATAATTGGGTGTAATCTCAGTGCAGTTGCTCAGTCTTACATAGAAGAATGTCGGATTACGAATATAATCAATAAAAAGGCTTTAGACTTCATAAAGGCAGGTAAAGTATGAATTATTTTCAGTTGTTAACTAAAGAAGATATTCAAACTGTTTGCCGGAGTTTTCCTCACAAAGAAATGATTCAGGGCTTCAAAAAGAATCCAAAAGCTTTTAATGAAATGGCTAAAGGATACCGTCCACAATCGATTTCAGAGGATAGGGGGCGTAAATTATTATTAGAAAATAGTCATACAAAACTTGTCACAAATATGATTGAAGAGTTCCTAAAGCGGCGGAGTTCAGATATTAGTCAACGCATTGAAGAGTACACTAATGCAGGCAATTCAGAAATCGAATCCCATTTGAAGGCTTTTCAAGATACAATATTTCCTGATGGAATAGAGCTGTATTTTCGGCTGATAGAGAAACCCATTAGTGCAGAATATGCTTCCCTGCTTACTTCGGCTGTTTCTGTTTTAGCGTCGGAGAGGAAAAAAATGAGCAACATTGTATCAGCTCCGCAAGTTAAAGTGGGAGATTTGGAGCAAGAACGAAAAGATCATAAAATTGAAATTAGAGCAAAAGACTCAGAGATCAAGAAAAGGGACAAGGCGATAGAAGGCTTAAATACAGAGATTGCCAATTTATCTACAATGCTTGAAACCTTGCAAGGGGATTTAAGTCGCCAAATTGAACGAATACAAGAACTCGAAGAGTCGCAGAATGCTCAGAAAAAAGAGTTGGAAGATGCTATTTCCACAGCACATACATTTGAGGTCACAGTAAATAGGCAAAAAGCTGAATTGCAAGAGGCGCTGAGCGCTGTTGATGCAGGCAAGAAACGAGAAGCCGATCAACAAGTGGCAATCGATTCGCTGCAAGAAAAATTGTCTAATATTGAAAATGCACTGGCAGAGATGAGGGAAAAACCATATCAAGAAAGCGATCAACTTCTTTATCCAACCGATATAGACGAGTTTTCTGAATACCTCGGATACAATCTTAAAAGCATTGGCGTCAACGGTAGTACTGATGAATATAACCTATTGACAGAATATCTGTGCGATATTTTGTTCCAGAATAAACCTATTATGTGCAACCGTGTTTCTGGGATGGCATTGGCTCGTTGTGTATCAAATGCTCTTTGCGGGACAAAATCCATTAAGATTCTTCCTTATTCGTCGGAAATCACCAGCAAGGACATTTTGTACTATTTAAACTCAGAAGAGAGAATCTTAGTTTTGGATGGTTTTCTGGGCAA
>CAQBGY010000373.1 GCA_948759685.1 uncultured Eubacterium sp. | reverse complement strand
CTTTTCGCGGGGCAATACGGCGTTTTTGAAAAACGCCGAAGATTTTTTGAAATTTCTTCAAAAAATTTTTTGAGCAGCAAAATACGCCTGTCCGAAAAGCCCGGACAGGCGCATGGGTATTGTAAGCAGTATTTAGATGATTAGACAGTTCATAGTCAAGGGTAGAGATGTTCCCGGCGGTGGTCGGGCTTTTTTTGATAAGTCAATGACCGTCGGATTTTGTCGATACGATATGTGCTTCATGGCGGCTACCTCCTTTTAGCCGCCGCTTTCGACAGTGATACCGCGTCATTTCTTGAGAAGATAAAAAGAAACGGCGGCTTTGGTATTTCAAAAGCCGCCGCGTAAAAAAAGGCGTGTGAAAGTATCTGCGTTACGACGGCTTTTTTTCTTTTGCCGTCGTGCGGCAGATGAATTTTATATCAAAGAGAGAGCCGATAACAGCAGTTCTAAAGTTCTGCTTGTTATCGGCTCTGCGTCTGTGCGTCTGGCTCTTTGATAACTGATATATTCAGTTGTCGTACATTGATTAGTGTTTCTTGTTTACATTTCGGACAGAATAGCGGGAAATTTTGAAGCATTGTGTCCCCGCGAATTTTAATACGAGTCTTATTTTGACATATAGGACATAATATCCATTTGCTTTCTACCATAGCGTACCTCCAATTATAAGATTGGAGTTTTTAAGCCAACATAACCATTTAACGCAGCCATAATCAAAATAATAATACCCATGATGATAAAGGCAGCGAAAAAGCGCCATTTCACCAAACCAGCAAACTCCTTTAGGTAGATGAAATAAAGAATAAATTTCCAAATCAAAATAGCGACAAAAACAATATTTAGCAGCATACCTAATATTGTGTTATTCCAAAATAGGAAGAAAAACACTTCTGTTATTGCCACAACGATTGAGCAGAGAGCAGTAGGAAAATATGAAATTCCCCATGTGCTTAGATGTTCGGTAAAAGTTGTTTTGCTGCCAAAGCATTTACATACTACCCAAAAGGCAAAGCAAATGATGATATAGGATAATATACCAATCCCTGTTATTTTCAGCATATTTAGAAAATCAATTTCGGGAGAGCTGACACCGAAAAAATGGTGAAGTATAGGCTCAAAAACCGAGTTAATCAATATTGTGATGATTACCAAAGCCCATGAAACAGTATAGCGTTTATGTTTATAGGCTTCAATAGGGTGATTTAAGGCTTCTGCAAATAAACTCATTTTTAACCTCCGAAGAAACTAAGAAACAGATTAGTGTATTGTGTTCCAAAAATCATAGTGAAAACAAGTGCCTGAACAGTTGACAGAGTAAAGGCAAAACGCCACGGATAGGTAATTACCAACTCTTTTAATCTACCGATACCGGTCGTTTCCTGTTTGCAACATTCCAAAAGAATATTGCTTAACATGGTATCTTTCTGTTGTTCTGTCAATCCCGTATTATCTTTTAGCACACCAAATGCTTTATCAAAAAAACAATCTTCTTTCGCCATTACAAATCCTCCTTTTCTTCATATTGTGTATAAGATTTCACAAAAGCGTTTTTAGCCCGCTGCAAAATGCTTTCAATAGCTTTGGGTGATTTTCCAAGAATTGAAGCAATATCCTTTACACTTTTTTCATCAATGTATTTTAAGACAAGTACAATTTTGTATTGTTCTAATAAATCATCAAGACAATGTTGCACTTTTTCCCTTTTAAAAGATTTTATCATCAATTCTTGAATATCTTGCGTCGGGTCTTCAAGTTGTTCATAAAGGATAGTGTCAAGTTCAACCATTTCAAATTTTGAACGATATTGCTTTCGATAAAAGTCATTTAGCCTGTTTTTGGTGATTTTATATATCCAAGTACGTTCAGAAGATAATCCCTTAAAAGAAGACATTCCCTTGAACACATCTACAAAGATTTCTTGCGTTATATCCTCTGCAAGAGCTTTGTTCATTCCTGTTCGTAAATAGACATACTGGTATATTTCATCAACGTACAGGCGATACGTCTGTATAAATTTGTTCTCTTGTTCGTTTTTGAAAATACTCATGTCATTTACCTCATTGGATTTCAAGCTCCTTTGTGAGTAGTATTGTATCATCATAGGCAATTTCCAGTTTCAAAACACCATTTAATGCCTGTTCCGCTTCCAACTCATAAACAATTACGTCTTGCATATCATTTTCCGTTTCTTTAATTTCACGCTTAATTTCCCTATCGTCCAGATACCAAATTGCGGTATATGCTGTCTCTTTTGGGCTTTCGACAAAATGAATGTTAGCATATATCTGTTTACCAGCAGTTAAAGTTGTAGGCTGTTCCATTTCCTCTAACTCGCTAATAGATGTTACACTTATGTTTGAAATGTTGCAATTTTGAACTGTATTGTTGTTTCCCCCACATGCAACCAATATTACTGATAGGGTTACAAGAGCTATTATAACAGGAATATATTTCTTCATAAAAGAGCCCTCCTTATTCTCAATAGTTGTATTCATCTTGTTTAATGAACGTAAAGTAAGCAATTACTAAAAAGAAAATCATACTTGTTGTAAAAAGCGTGGCAGCCAAAGCAAATTGAGAAGTATCGGAAACCTCGGATAGTGCTTGCATCATTACACCAGGGGCTACCAGACTTACTTTATTTACTATTTCTGCACTCCACCCAAGCATTTTCCCGAACCCCTCCACAATCATTACGAAAAAACGCGGCATTAGAATTAAGCCAATTGCCAAGCTCCATATAAGGGCGACTTTGGAAGAACGGGCAACAATGGAAATTAAAATTCCCATAGAAGCGTAAACCATAATGTACCCCCACAAAGGAAGTAGATATTGCAAGAGTACAAGAATATGTCCCCAATTTCCACTTAACCCTATAATTACACCAGTTATAGGAAGCATATAAATGAGAGACAGGACAAGCGACATTATAGCGGTCGTCAAAACTTTTGATAGAAAAATCTTTGACTTGTTAATACCGGAACACATGATACAATCTAAAACATTGTGTTCCCGGTCAGATGAAAACAAATCAAAATAAGATGAAAGAACCGCCCAAGAACCAAATATCATGTGCGGAAGAAAAAGTGCAAGAAATTCAATCTGGTCGCTATTCATCAATTTTGTTTTGCCGCCAGTTGCGGAAAAGAAAAAAATACCCATTCCAGCTAAAGCAATCCAAATAAGCCAAGTACGCAAATTCATTGCTCTTCTAAAATCTCGCTTGATAAGGATAAAAATGTTATTAGCCATTCTTACACCTCTTTTCAATGTGAAGCTGTTCTTGAACAATACCTTTAACATTAGAAGCGGTAACTTCAAAAACACTAATTTTATGCAGCGTCAAAATATTGATTAGCTGCGGTACCTTTTCTTTGGATATATGGGCGATAATTGTGGTAGCTTCGCTATCTATGCTGAAATCAAATTTGTCGGAAAGCTCCTGTAATACACTTTCTGCAATAGGGGACGTTTTGATTACATAACAGTTTTCAATGGTATTGCTGTATGTCAATTGTCCCTTATCCATAATCGCAATGTTAGTACAAATATCGTCCATATCTTGTAATATGTGGGATGAAATAATAATGCTTTTTCCCGCACTGTGAATACTACTGATAATGTTTTTCATTTCAAATGTAGCATTAGGGTCTAATCCGGCTGTTGGCTCGTCTAAAATATATAGGTCTGGTTCACCCGCCATTGCAATTATCATTTGTAATTTTTTTTGTTGCCCTGGTGATAAATGCTTAACTTTTTTACCCATGTCAAGCTCTAACTTTTCACCAAGCCGGATACTATCTTTTACATTTGATTTTCTCATTGCTGCAAAAAAACGGATTGTACTTGCTGCCGTTGCAGTATCATCGAATCGACAGCTTTGGGGCATATAGCCAATAAAAGGCTTTGCCGTTTGAAATATCACTGAACCCTTTGAGGGCTTCATTAATCCGCTGACTAAACGTAGCAAGGTCGTTTTTCCTGCACCATTTTGACCGATAAGACCATATACTTCACCATATTTGATAGCAATATCAATATCATGTAGAATTTCAGTTTTACCGAAAGATTTAGACAGCTTTTCTGTTTTTAGAATATAGCTCACTTTTGTATCTACTCCTTTCTAAGCGGCTATCTATCCGCTTCACAAGGGTAGTCGTAAAAAAATCAAAAATCCTTCGCTGTTCCAAGTAAAAAAATCATTTTTTTCTGCGATTGTCTTTTGGCTTCTCCGCGTCCTTTGGTATCAGCCACATACGGCTGAATTTTGCCACACCCGGTATGCGGTTTTCTGCGCATAGCTTTTGTACCCGTCTTTCTGAAATGCCCCATTTCTTCGCTGCTTCCGGGG
>CAQBGY010000372.1 GCA_948759685.1 uncultured Eubacterium sp. | reverse complement strand
ATATGATTGGAATTGCTCTCCTTCAGCCACATCATATCCTGATCCTTCAGCCATTCCGGAGCCACACCGATAGCAGCCCACTCATTTGTGGAACGCTGGGCATAGCCGGTGAGCCATACGGAGCGGCCATTGATGACGATACCCCTGTCCCTGTCATATTCCACTTTCCGGAATCCTGTCTAGATCGGAAGAGCGTCGTGTAGGGAAAGAGTACAGAAATACATCGTTCCCCCGCACAATCCCCGCTGATGTCAAGTCGTTGCTAAAAATTTTTTTAACTTTTTGCCTCGATTTTCCTTGAAACTCGTTGGCTGGTGTTACGTTATTGCTATTTTTACCCAGAGGTGCTGTTACATTATTGCTGCATTTGCAGAAAGCGGGGTCATATTATTGCTACGGCTTTGAAACATCGTTCTCCCTTCATATAAATGGCATCATCCTATAAAAAGCACCGTTACATTGGCATTGCAATAATTATGTACTCACATATATATTTTTTCCTAGTGTTAGGGTCGCTGACATATTTTGGTTTCTGCCTTTATAATGTCAATTGTCCCTCTAACACTCCTGTAACGGGATTCCTTTGCATTTGAACCTTCTTATGTGAAATTATAAATTCCCCATCAACGTTCAAAATAATTCTGCCTTTTTCCCATTCATCCTTGTTGGCATCCCTCGCTGCCTGCCCTAATAGAGGAACTAGAGTCCGCGGGTTGATTGAATGATTCATATCGCCAAATTTATCGCTTTCATAAGTAGTATATGCAATTGCATCGCGTATCCTTATTCCCAAAAAATCAGCGATCGCCAGCGCAGTAAAATAGCTTGTCCGTACCTTCGGCTTTATAGAATCTATCCATGTTTTATACCCCACACTGCTTTTCATTTCTATTAAATGTAATCTCCAGTCATCCTGATGCCTCTCAAATATAATATGATCCACACTTTTTTGCATACCTGTTTTTTTATCAGTTCTCAGGAATTGACATTTCCCTTTACTGTCGAAATCATAAATACACAGATTCTCATTAGAAATAAGCAGAGTCAAATCACTCTTCCCGGAATCCTTTTCTTCCTTTAAATGATATACTCTATTCTGTTCCAAAAAATAATTCTCCGCAATAAAGTTATCCAATGCAAAGCATACTCTTGTATCATGCATTCTCAATCCTCCTGAAAGGCGTATACTTCTTCCAAAATCTGTTCAAGAGCATCGTTGAAAGTAGGAATTTCGAAACCGTATTGGGTACAATCCAATTTTTCCAGCCTTGACCTGCCCATTTCCGTTTCATTAAACTGATACATAGATATTATTTTTTCATCTAACAAATCATCCTTTTGATACCCAAATTCCTCCATTAAATCAGAGCAATGTGTATTGGCATTAAGTTTAAGCATATTATTTATGTGCTGGAGCATAGTGTCGCTGTGTGTCGTAATCCATACTGGAATACCATGATTCACAAGGTTAATGATCAGTCTCGCCATTTTCTGCTGTAATTCAGGATGCAAATGCGCTTCAGGTTCTTCAATAACCATAGTCTTAAAATTGATGTCCGATTTAAATAAGAGCAATAACGGAGAGATTTCAGCAACAATGGAAGACGCTACATATAAAGGGATTTCTTTATCAGTCCCTTCCGGGTAATATTGAATTAACGGAACCATATCTTTTTTAACTGCCAGATTTCCCTTTGTCATGTTTCGTTCAACATAATCAATAATCCATGCATTTTTCCTGTTCACCTTACTCTTCGTTTCAAATTTTGTTATCAGTTGTAAAAAATCCACATATGGTAATGTCAACGAACTTGAGTTATCCCGAGATGCCGGTGCAAAACTAATTTGTAATGAATTTTCAATCAGCTGGGAGTATGTCAGCATAAATCCTGTTCTTGAAGCTGGTAAATATACAGGTTCTCCCATCCTGCGACCTTTAATAATTGGCGTATATAAAGGCGCTGCAATTCCTTCCATTAAAAGATTCCAACAGATATACGCATTCATACGTAAAAGCTGTTCTCGATTATACATTTCCTGTTTCGGAAATCGAATATAACTCTCGGTTACAGAATAGCGTTCCCCTACATTTTCCCACTGCATTTCCAGTTTCTTTTTGCGTGTATAACCGCTGATACAGATTTTGTCTGCTTCGACTTCATAATTGAAAATCTTATGAAGCAATTCTTTTTTATGAATATCCAACAATTCATTAAACCACTGGATATACATTTCAACTATGTCATTTGTTATCTCAGCATTTCTGTTTTTATTTTCTTTTAACCAATTTTCACATTTTCTGTATGTCTTTGAATCTGAAGGTGTTTTGGGAAACAGTTCCTTCCCCAGAGTAAGAATTCCCCAAAGAAGACTCATCAGGTAACTCTTCCCACTATTATTATCTCCTACAAAACACATTAACGGAGTTATACAGATGTCTGCCGATTCTATTTTTGCAAAATTCTCAACGTGCAATGTCCATGCTTTATTCATAATATACACTTCCTCACTTCATTTTTTCATTGATTACTTTGTCAACATTTTCATCTGTCAATAAATATTGTGAAACATCTTCTATCTTCTGCGTTTCGAAACCTGTCAAAAGTTTTATTTCTCCCAAAGTCAATCCTCTTTCAATCAAATTAGCCACCCCGGACAAAGCCACTGTAGTTGGCGTAAAATTAGTTATATCCATTTTTTCCAGTCTGCTTTTCAGCGTACCCAATATGCTGTCAGAGGTCAATGGTGTCCCATTACTTTTCGTGAACAGATATACTCTCTCCTCATACTTATTTAATGTACAATACTCTGCCAGATCCTGATAAATATCTTGGAACAGATTAATAGATATACTATTCTCACCATTATAATTTATCAGTAACTTGCCGTTCTCGCTGTCAAAGTCCTGCCGTTTAAAATTTACAACCACTTTTTCCTTAAAACCATATGTTAACAAAAGTCGACAAATGATGGATTGACCCAGCTGATAAAAGTTTTGGTTGTGTAAAAGCGCAATCTGCTTATCTAATATCTTCCGTTCCCGTTTTCCATCAAAAGGAAGATATATTTTCTTTTTCAATTCATTATTCAGATTAATACAAATATCATGCACAATTTCCTTTCTTCTGCAACCGGCCTCCAAACTTTCGCAAATGATGTCATTCTCTTTCAAATATCTGTAAAAATAATCCATCGATGTCAGGAAACGCTGAACCGCTTCCACGGAAGTGGCTTTTTTACTTTTTTCGATGTAATATTTGCAGGCCTGTTTAATATGGAAAATTGTAATATGCCTTTCAAATAATTCTCTTAAGGAACGCTTTGAATATATGCCATTGCAATATTCTAAAAAACTATTATAACATGTTCTGTAATTTGGACGAATCTCTTTTATTGTTTTGTAATACTCATCCAATGCCTGTTTCAGTTCCAGATTCATTTGTACCTCCGGCATTATAAGCGCGATATTTCTTTTGTTTTATAGCTATCATAGCACGCTTTTCTACTTAAGTAAATACTTTCAAAATATATTTACAATACGATTTCAAAAGCAGGCTCCTTTTCACTCCGGCAGACTGTCCCTCACACACAGCGCCCCCCAGCCAACCCGCGAGTTCGGGTAGTAATCCTCCCCTCTCAGCGGCCTCGCGCCCTTCCGCAAATACGCTTTCACCTTCTCCCCGTACAGAAATACATCGTTCCCCCGCACAATCCCCCACTCCATCAAAAGCGCCGCGCTGCCGCTGACGATGGGGGTGGCAAAGGAGGTTCCCGTGACGGGATGATAGCCCCCGTATAGATCGGGCGCCAGAATGTTCACTCCCGGGGCTGCCAAATCCGGCTTCGCCAGCCCCGACATAACGACTCCGATGGTTCGTTCCGTGTCCGCGTATCCTCTGCCGGAGAAGTCCGCATAGGCATCATAAATACCGTCATAAGCTCCCACAGTTACCACCTTAGAGGCCGTGGAGGGTATTGTCAGCGTCACCTCGGGAGTGGGCCGGTAAAAACCCGTTCCTTGGCTTCTTACCGCGGAAGAAGGGAGATAGAGATAATAGTTTCCCGTAACTACCTCCACCGGCACCAGTCGTATGGTCCAGACACCACTGTTAATATACGGCCCCCCCACAGGAAACAGATCCAAATAGATTTCCTGTGCCGTGGAATAGGGCAGCGGTTCACCCAGATACACCAGAATATCCGTCTGTTCCAGTCTCAAGGTATATTTCCCTCCCTCAATGCGGGAAGGCAGTTCGGCTTCCTGTCCTCCGGGAGAGCGCAGGTAAATCCGGTAAACATCACTATAGTTCTTCCACAGCTAGATCGGAAGAGCGTCGTGTAGGGAAAGAGTGTAG
>CAQBGY010000371.1 GCA_948759685.1 uncultured Eubacterium sp. | reverse complement strand
GACCACCGAGATCTACACTCTTTCCCTACACGACGCTCTTCCGATCTTTTTGTGTCCGGGCTGTCCTCACAGAAGTACATATTCCGTACTAAAGAAATTGAGAATTCATGCAGCAGGCGATATTGGATGCTATACATTAGGGGCAGTAAACCCATTAGGCGTGGTTGATACAACACTTTGTATGGGTTCTAGTATTTCCACTCTTCATGGAATGGAAAAAGCAAAAGGCAAGGAATATATTAAAAATTGGGTAGCTGTAATTGGTGACAGTACATTCCTTCATACAGGTGTAAATTCCCTTATGAATATGGTATATAACAAATCAACTGGTACTGTGATTATCCTTGACAATTCAACGACAGGTATGACAGGTCATCAGGATCATCCGGCGACTGGAAAGACATTATCCGGTGAGGCAGCATATCAGGTAGACTTGGTTGATTTATGTAAGGCATTAGGTGTACAGCATGTAGAGGTTGTCGATGCTTTTGATGTGGACAGACTGACAAAGGTTGTAAAAGAAGAAGTGGCACGTGACGAGGTTTCTGTTATTATTTCCCAGTCTCCTTGTGCATTATTAAAATCCTTTGTTCCAAAGGGTAAGTGCTATACAATTCCTGAAAAATGTGTGAAGTGTGGACAGTGTCTGGTTCCGGGATGTCCGGCAATGACAAAGAATGCAGATGGAACAGTGGCAATTGATGAAACAATGTGTAATGGCTGTGGACTTTGCATGAGCAATTGCAAGTTCGGTGCGATTGAATTGAAAAAGAAGGGAGAATAATCATGGCAGAGACAAAAAATATTATGATTGTAGGCGTTGGCGGTCAGGGTACTCTCCTTACAAGTAGAATATTAGGCGGTATCACTGTTGCAGCAGGATATGATGTAAAATTATCAGAAGTCCATGGTATGGCACAGCGTGGCGGCAGCGTTGTTACTTATGTCAGATATGGCGAGAAAGTGGCAGAGCCGATTGTTGAACCGGGTACAGCAGATGTGTTGATTGCATTTGAGAGATTAGAGGCATTACGTTATGCACATTTCTTAAAGGAAGATGGTGTCATTATCGTGAATGATCAGAGAATTGACCCGATGCCGGTAGTGACAGGTGCGGCAGAATATCCAAAAGGTATTATTGAATCCCTGTCAGAGCAGTATAAGGTAATATCTGTAGATGCTCAGGCAGAGGCACTTGCCATGGGAAATTCAAGAGTATTTAATGTGATTATTCTTGGAATTGCAGCGAAACATATGGATTTTCCAAAGGAGCAGTGGATAGAGGTAATTAAGAACACCGTTCCACCAAAGACAATTGATATCAATGTGGCGGCGTTTGAGCGTGGCTATGAAATAGCATAGAAAAAAGGAGTCATCTTCAGTGGTGACTCCTTTTCAAATTTTCAGTCTGGTAGGTGTTGTATCCTTCATAATGATAACTTGCATCAATACCTTTCATATAGACTTCTCTGTCATTAATATCATATTGTGTGGGTAATAACTACTTGATATACTATATAGAAGCGAATATTAGGCGAAAATGCAAAAGTTTCTATGAAAAATGTGGGAAAATACAAAAGTTCCTATCAGAAACGTATGCCGGTAAGGCTTTTGATGAAAATATTTGGAAAGAAGGAAAATCAAATGATAATAGATATTCATACACATACATTTCCGGAAAAAATTGCAGAGAGTGCAATAGCCCATATGGAAAAAGATATTGTAAAGGGACAGGGGTTTGAGGTAAAGTGTGCCAGAATCCCGACTTACCAGGGACTGTCTGACAGTACGAAGAATGCGGGGATGGATTTGTCAGTAGTGTGTCCTGTCGCAACGAATGTGAATCAACCGGAAAAGATTAACAGATTGTCAGCAAAATTAAATGAAAAAATGGACGAGTCAAGGATTTTTAACTTTGGGGCGATTCATCCGGATTGTGAAAACTATAAAGAGATTATTAATGACATTGTTGCAATGGAATTAAAAGGAATAAAGATACATCCTGATTATCAGCATACATTTTTTAATGATGACAAATACCTTTATATTTTGGATTATGCGGCGAATAAAGGGCTTGGAATTATTGTTCATGCGGGAGAGGATGTAGGACTTCCGGATACGATACACTGTACGCCGGATATGGTATTGGATTTATGGAAACATATTCAGCCGGAAAAACTGATTCTGGCTCATATGGGAGGCTGGAGAATGTGGGATGAGGTAGAAGATAAAATCATAGGTTTACCTTTATATTTGGATACAGCAGTTGTCCTGAACAGAAAGTTCCCTGTTAAGTTAGAAAATGAACAGTTTGTCAGAATGGTAAAAAATCATGGAGTTGACAGGATTTTATACGGAACAGACAGTCCGTGGTACGACCAGACACAGGCACTGGAAGATTTTCAACAATCAGGGCTTTCAGATAATGATAAAAGATTAATATTAGGTGAAAATGCCAATCGTATTTTTGGATTTATAAAAAAATAGCATTGTTGACTTATTACACCATATTTTTTATAATAGTTTATAACTTTAAAGTGACGAAGTAAAAATGTACATAGATACAATTTTTAATAGGAACTGATTATAAACAAGGAAGAAGGATAAAAAATGCCAATTACAGAGAAATTAGAAAAAAATGCCAGAGAGTTTGCAGAGGATGTGGCACTGGTAGAGATTAACCCGGATATACAGGAAAAGAAAAGAGTGACATGGCGTGAGTACGAGTTGATTCAGCCGGATGTAAACCAGCAGTATCGTAGAGAGATTACATGGCATGTATTTAATGAAAAAGCAAATCGTGTAGCCAATTTATTGTTAAGCCGTGGAATTCAGAGAGGTGACAAAGTAGCGATACTGATGATGAACTGTCTGGAATGGCTTCCAATTTATTTTGGAATTTTAAAGACGGGTGCTCTTGCAGTGCCAATGAATTTCCGTTTTGATGAGCAGGAAATTAAGTATTGCCTAGAACTTTCAGAGTCGGACGTTCTTTTCTTTGGACCGGAGTTTATCGGTCGTTTAGAAAAAATCGTTGATGAGATAGATGAGAAGAGAATTTTATTTTATGTAGGAGGAGATTGTCCTACATTTGCAGAAGATTATAATGATTTGGTAAATAACTGTTCTTCTCTTTCCCCAGAAATATTATTGACAGATAAGGATAATGCAGCAATTTATTTTTCATCAGGTACAACGGGATTTCCAAAGGCGATTCTACATAACCATGAGAGCCTGATGCATGCTGCAAAGGTTGAACAGAATCATCATGGACAGACAAAGGATGATGTATTCTTATGCATTCCGCCATTATATCATACAGGGGCGAAAATGCACTGGTTTGGAAGTTTCCTTACAGGCGGTAAGGCAGTACTGTTAAAAGGTGTTACGCCAAAGACGATTATGGAAACAGTGTCTAATGAGCATTGTAGTATTGTGTGGCTGCTTGTTCCTTGGGCACAGGATATTTTACTGGCTCTTGACCGGGGCGATATCAAAATGGAAGATTATGAGTTAGAGCAGTGGAGACTGATGCATATTGGTGCACAGCCGGTTCCACAGAGTTTAATAAAACGTTGGAAAGAATATTTTCCAAAGCATCAGTATGACACTAATTATGGTCTCAGTGAATCTATAGGGCCTGGTTGTGTTCATCTGGGTGTGGAAAATATACATAAAGTAGGAGCAATTGGTGTACCTGGTTATGGATGGGAAGCTAAGATTGTAGATCCTGACGGCAATGAGGTAACACAGGGGGATGTTGGTGAATTAATTGTCAAAGGACCGGGTGTAATGACTTGTTATTATAATGACGAGGAAGCAACAAGAGAGAGCCTGAAAGATGGATGGCTTTATACCGGAGATATGGCAGAAAAGGATGAAGATGGATTTATCTATCTGGTAGACAGGAAGAAAGATGTTATTATCAGTGGTGGTGAAAATATTTATCCTGTTCAGATTGAGAATTTCTTAAGTAAATATCCAAAGATTAAGGATGTGGCTGTAATTGGTCTGGCAGATGAAAGACTTGGCGAAATCTCAGCTGCCATCATTGAGTTAAATCCGGATACAGAATGCAGTGAGGAAGAAATTAATGAGTTCTGCAAAGAACTTCCTAGATATAAGAGACCTAGAAAGGTGATTTTCGCAGAGGTTCCAAGAAATGCCACAGGAAAGATTGAAAAGCCGAGATTGAGAGAGATTTATCATAGTAAGAATCTGGTAGATGCACAGAACAGAGGATAAAAGGATACACTTGAAAACTGAATTTCATAAACATTTGTAGATATAAAAAAGAAGTAAATAATTTAAAACATCGGATACAACTACGGAAGATCGGAAGAGCGTCGTGTAGG
>CAQBGY010000370.1:4049-4355 GCA_948759685.1 uncultured Eubacterium sp. | reverse complement strand
ATGTGGTCCGGCAGCTTCAGCGGCACGGACAGCCTGCACCGGCATGTCACCATCCCCATGGCAGGATCGTAAAACACCACCAAGAAAGTGTCCTGCGCCTGATAATCCAGCTCCCTGGAGACAATCAGCAACAGGCCGCCCATGGGGCCTTGCTGTACGCTGCACTGGTAGAGCAGCTCGCCTTCGTCGTCGCAGATATCTGCTTTCCTGCAGTGATCCAACATAGCCATACATGATCCCCCATTCTCCGCGCCGTCCCCGAAGAGGGAACGGTATTTGTGGTATGCTTCATAGTAATTGATTCAA
>CAQBGY010000370.1:0-4039 GCA_948759685.1 uncultured Eubacterium sp. | reverse complement strand
CCGTTCATTCCTAAATAGTATGTTAGAACTGCGCTATGGCAACAGGAAAGCAGCATTTCTAAAACTCCCAATTCGCTTTTGTGTTCCCGGTGACTAAAATCCGATGTTCTAGTGTATAAGCATTCATTTCTACAAAATTATCTGAATTTATCTTGTCCATGATGCGTGTGCAAATTTCAAGAAGAAAGCTGCCCCAAAATCGGAGCAGCTTTTTTTCAAAACAAGGGCATGAATCTACTTAATATTTCTCAAAGCGTCTAACACATTTTCCAGTTCCGCTGTATCAGTAAAAACGCCAATATAGTAATCTCCAGAATGAATATAAGCCGCCTCATCTTTTTCAAGAAGCGATATTGTTATATCCTCCTGACTGGAATAAATGCTTATATCAGTTTCCGGTTCATAGTTCATAACACATACAGTAAAAGAGTCTCCGAGTAGTTCCGGATTGGGTACAACCTCTCCGCCGTCCTCTGCAAATTCTGGTTCTGGTATCTCGCCGGTAATGTATTCAATTCTCAACATATTATACTGGGTTCCATCTTTCATCGTTGTGTTATAAACGCTTCCGCGCCCATAGTGAAAACCGTCTGGCAACTGATTGGGAAGGTGTTCTGCTAATGGATGTGCCAAGGTTTCTTCTTCTGTCAGGCTTGCCACTTCTGCCGATTCTACATTTTCTTCGCTCTCGGTGCTAGGATATACGGCAACGCTGTATGTTGATGTCATCCCATCGCTGTTTCCGGCATCAATTCCAGCAGTGCCGCCAGTACCGGGAATCGAAATTCCACCGAGTATTGTTGAAGAATCCTGCTGTAAAAGAGCAGTAGTGCCTGCAACAATAAGGCACAGGCAAGCTGCCATTGCACCCCAAGCCTTCCAATTCATTTTTTTCTTCATAGTTATTTTAGCCCCTTTCACAATGTCGTCATCAAGTTCACCAAGGACTTCAAAGAAATCTTCTTTTCTCATATCTCAAAGCCCCTTTCTGTCAAATATGCTTTTAACTCTTTTCTTGTCCGTTCCAGTGTCTTTGATACGGTTCCCTGCAACATTCCATTGTCATGTGCAATTTCTGTGACTGAGTCCGCATACCAATAGCGCCGTACAAATATATTTCGCTTGCTTACCGAAAGACTTCTGACGAATGAATTGATAGCCTTTATTAGTTCCTGACGGTCAATGATTTGCTCCACATCATCAACGTCCGATATGCAGTCGGTCAATTCGTCTAAAACAAGTGTTATTTTTTCCCCACCGCGTTTTTCGGTATGATTGTGCTTGTACCTGTTAAAAGCTAGGTTCCGTGTGATTTTACCGAGGAATGTTGCCAACTGTTCAGGCCAATGGGTTGGCATGGAGTTCCAGGCGTTTAGATAGGTATCATTGACACATTCCTCTGCATCTTCTTCATTGTTTAAAATATTCCTTGCAATAGCTTTGCAGTAATGACCATATTTATCGGATGTTACTTTTATGGCTTGGTCATTCCTATCCCAATAGAGCTGGATTATGCCATTATCATCCATACAAATCCTCCTTCCACCTATATACACAACTTCTAGGCAAAAATCTGACACCTATTTTGAAAAATTTTTTTCTTATTATATCATACTGCCTACATGATATCATTAAAAATGGGCCAGAACAGTGTCTGGCCCATTTCAAAATCATTATTATCACACCACATTAGGGAATTGACCTTTGGTGTTAATGTCAAGCGGACGAGATTTTATGCTGTCATAGGATTCTTTGTAATCATCCCAACTGTCTGCAAGAGTACGTTTGAGTAGAATAACCCTTTCATCCAGTGATAAACCTTTATGTATCCATTGCCATGTAAACAAAGCCATGTATTGATTCAAATACTTTGTTGCTGGGATACGTTCTGCTGATTCTGGCATGAATTTTTCTATCTGTGAATGAATTCCATTGACATTTGCAAGATTATATCTGCCTTCAGTGTGCTTATCTGCTTTGATTTGAACATGACGAATATTTTCGCTCTTTGCCAAAATCGGATAGGCTGAATGACTGTCAGTAATTAGAGTGCTATCACTATCAAAATGCCCTGATAACAATTTTTTAACATCTTCTGTTTCTAATCTGCCAACAGAAACAGGTTTTGCTATTAAGTTCTTTTCATCATCCGCCGCAACAACAATACAGGCCTGTTCATTGCTGATTCCTCTTTTGTATCTCTTGGTGTTCTCCCGCAGTTCCTTTAAATAACCTGGTATTGATATTACCCTCGTCCATAGACCATGCTTTTTCAAATATTCCTCTTGATCTGCGTTGGAACAGTTATGCCTGGGAAATCTTTTCAATGTGAATATGAAAAACTCCGGGTCGCGTTTACCTTTAAATGATACAGTACAAAAACATTCATCACATTGCACTTCACCTTCAAATTTGAAATTATGTTTCCCCTCTGTATCTAATACACTATATTGCGCCATCATCCGTTGAAAAAGAATGTCCATGACCTTTAATTTGTGCTGTGCCGCTGTTGATCTACTGACATTCATCTTTTGAGCAAGATTCCCAATTGTTTGATTCTCTACAATCCCCACATATAAAGCTGCAAGTTGTGTATCTGACAGACGAGAGTTTTGGTCAAGTATATCTATGTCAGACGAAAATGTCTTACCACAATCCTTACAAATTATTCTTGGAGTACCCTTTTTAGACTTTCCATGCTTTTTAATCCTGATACTCCCACAGAATGGACAACTATCCGACGTTTTAATTTCCTTTTTCCCTTTACTTTCCGACCTTTTTGCTTGTGCCATGATTATCAGTTCATCCAGTTGGTCAGCTGTCAAACTATCAAGGCCACCCTTCAACGCTTCGTTGAAGAAGTCGGACATTGTAAAACCTCCTAATGCTATTAAATTGTTTGCACCCTCTGCGGTGCTTACCCTTCAACCATAGTCAAGACTTGCTAGAATCGCTTTTTTCTGCCGCTCGAGTGCCATCCTCCGATATTTGAGAGCTTTTTGTTGTAAGCGTTCCTCCTCCTTCAAGTATTCCTCCGCCATATCAAAATCAGATTGGAGTTGAAGTCTGTACTCGTCTTTATCACTTAATTCTGGTACAATATGCTCTTGTTCAGTTGCTACAGATCGTTTAGCGTATTCTGCGTTTTTAATTGCACTCGAAATAATTATTCCCAATAAACCAGTATGTTGATATTTTGCTTTCTTGGAATTACAAGTGTCTTTAATTTCATCCCATTCAGAATCCGCAATGATCTCTACACCCAATTTTTTGGCATAAGTTCTGGCATTGAATGTCACTTCGTTATTGGTAATGACAACGGGCTTTCCAATATTATTGTAAAATGCCGCTCCAGAATAAACCTCTTGAATTGGGCCCTTGCCCAAAGGCTTGTTGTAATACTTGCATTGAATGTAATATGAATATTTAACCCCTTGAATATTCACACTCGCTTCAATGTCAATACCTCCATCATTAGCTTTACCTACTCTGTTAGCTGTGAGTCCAGCCAGTCGAAGAAAGTCTACCGTTTTGTTTTCAAACTCTGTACCTGAATAGCAATTGTTAAAGACGATGTTCTCAGGAATGATGTTCGCCTGCATGATGTATGCCTCCTAAAAAAGTATTGAACTGTTTTTTAAGTTCAACACCACATAGAGGAAGTCAGTACAACACGCTATATGTTCCATTTGGTCGATGATGTATTAGGCCTTTTAACTGTTCAGCCCTCGAACAGAATGATTGATAATATAAGCGAACATGAGTAGCTGTCTTTTTCTACTCTCAAAATTCATTTCTTGAAATTCAGAACAATGACCAAAAACAAGATGGTGAAACTGTTTATTATAACGAAAGCCAAAAAGAGACTGTCCACCTATGGTGAGCAGTCTCTTTTTGCAGCTGTTGTATAATTATTGCATTGATATAAATATTTATTCAGAAGATTCTACCGGGAACACGAAGTCGAATTGGGACTATTTTTTTCAAACTTTTTGTCGAGGTATGGAGCTGCCGGAAAAGTCCGGGGGGCAGCTGCCCC
>CAQBGY010000369.1 GCA_948759685.1 uncultured Eubacterium sp. | reverse complement strand
GTGATTACTACATTCCAGACTTACAGCTGCCGGAAGAAAACCGCCCCATTGGGATATGGGGCGGTATGCACAAAGCCTATTTGGAGCAGTGCCATCCAGCCCAGTATAATGACCTGATTTTGACCGGCAAGCTCTGGACATACCTGGCTGATCTGAACGAACAGGCACAAAACCGGCTGCATTGTATCATTGCCCAGATGAAAGAAGTTGAGGGAATCACAGAGGAATTGAAAGCCCGTGACCAGCTGACGTGGGTTGGAGCCATGAACAGCATCCGGAACCGTGCGGAGGAAGTCATTCGGTCTGAGATGATTTTCGTTTGAGAAGGTGGAAAAACTGAGGCCATTCACTTTTATAGTGAACGGCCTTTTTGTTACCTGCGTCTTTTCTTTTTTGGCATATAATACGGCTGTGACTTAGCTTTTCCCCGCATATTGTTTGGGTTTTTAAGCAGTTTGGACAGGCTAAGTATCCGCAGAAAAGCAGAAAAATCCTCGGATGAAATTTTTTCAAAAGGAATCTGCATTTTATCACAGAACTCATGGATCATAGCTTCTGTGTCGGTTCCCATCTGTATGGCCTGTTCAAAATTCTCTTTAACCTCATCCAGTGTTGGCTGTGGATCGGCTGTGGTCTTGTCTTTCAAATGGGCTTCCCGTATATCCCGGACAATGCTGTCCAGATCATCATGAAGAATATGGCTGTAAAAATCGTTCTCCTGTACCTGACCCAGTTCCAGCGTCCGCATATACAGATCATTTTCTCCAGATGCGTGTTCTTTAAGAATGCTCTGCCGGGTAGCTTCCAGAATCAGATTCATCTGGTTCACCCGTATATCAGCGATCCGGTCAATAAAGATTTCCATATCAACTATCAGCCGCAAAAAATTCGGATGGGTCGCCAACTCACAAAGCAGGCGGTTGTTGATTTTTCCGCTGCTTAATAATGCAACCATATCATCACTCAAATGCAGAGCCTGAAGCTCCGTGTTTGGGTGATTTTTATTTTCTGTTAGACCCATCAGGTAGTCAGTGGACACCCCATAAAACTTCGCCAGCGTTGCGATGGCAAAGGCACTGATGTCCTGTTCTTTCCGTTCGTAATTCCCCAGCGCCGCCTTAGACAGACCGGTCTGCGCTTCCAGCTGTTCCAGTGTCAGGTGCTTATCGACTACCCGTAAATCTTTCAGCCGTTCCTGCGGCGATAGTTTTGTGTACATAGAGATGCCCCCTTTCATCAGGATAAATCCTGCTCTTGTCGTCCATTATAGCACATTTCCAAAAGCGTGGAAATATGGCGGTTTTTCGGATTTTTCCAACCTCTTGCATATACGGGAGAAGGCTGTTTTTTTCGGTAAGATAGTTCTTGTCAACAGGCACTGAACCTTGAAAATCGAATGACCGGCTGCAAGGGGGATGACCTCCGGGGAAGTGACGCCACGATAAGAGCGCACCAAAGAGGACAATACGCTGGGAGAGAATCCGGGCAGGAATATTTTGCAGACAGACCGGCAGACAGAAAAATAAACGATGCGGGACATACCGCACCAAATGAATGGAGGTAGATCATTATGAAACTGAATATGAAGGAAAAGAAAATTCTTTACGCTTACGCCTGCCCCAGCCATCACAACACAGTGACAAGGCTGAAATGGCTGACAGCATTGACTGTTGACCCAGAGGCGAAAAGCCAGATGATTCATCTTGTTCGTAAAATTGAGACAGAGACAGAGGAAATGTGGTACGAAGCCTTTTACCATCATCTGCGTATGGAGATGGACGAATACCGCCAGATCAAACGCAGTCTGCGTGCGCTGAAAGCAAACACCGATTATGAGGAGGAACTGTATGAGGAAGCTGTCTAAATATGAAAAAGAAACCATCATCAACTGGAATGAGGGCGAGACGATTGCCAGTATCTATACCTTCAATGCCAGCTTGAAACGCAGACTGGAGGATTTCAGTCGGAAGTATCCTCTGCTGTGCCGCTTGGAACGCAGTACGCCGGAAGGCAGCGTGACCTATGTACTGGACAAGTCCCGACTTTCAATCCGGCTGGTGCCGCCGTACAGCGAAGAACGGCTGGTAGCTGCAAGGGAGTACGCAAAAGAGCATGGCTTTCAGGTCATACAGACAGAAGAAAAAATCGCTTAAAATGAGGGCGATTTACGAAAAAACATCGGGTCTGCACCCGCTGTTTTGACCGGCAATTCCCGCAGGCGTATTCTGTATCCACTTCCCGCCTATGGGCGCAAATATGCGGATATGGAGCCGGTGAAACTGGCAAAAACCGCTTCTGCGGTGAAAGCCAGCTTCGCCGGTGCGGGAGTACAGAGGGCAGCCAGCCCTTTGTGCCGGGGTGCAGGGGCGGCAGCGTACTGCTGGGGTCAAGGGGCAACGCCCATTGGCGGGGTAAGGGCGGCCAGCCTCATCGGGTCAAGGGTGAAACGCCTTGCCCAGGGAAAGTTGATGCCTGCGTCAACTTGTACTGGGTATTACCTGACGCAAAACTTCGCAGGTCTGGCGGCTTTGCCGCCTTCCACAGCCCGGAACATCTTTGCAGGAAGGAGGAAAAATGTTTGAAATTGACAAGGCACAATGGACGATCTGGGAAGCATGGCACTTACAATCCCCGGCACAATGACCGTCGGTTCGATGTAGAAAACAGCGAACACATTGACGCTGAGCGTGCCAGACAAAATGTGTACTGGGACTGTTACCGGGGCTTTACCACCCACGACTTTCGGGAAAACCCGGAGCAGCCGGATTTCAGCTTTGAAGAAATTGAACGGATGTATTACTACGAGCATTATGCCGACCATGTCAATGCTCAGAACACCCGGAACGAGAAAACCCGGCACATTGAGCGCAACCGCACTGTGGATGATCTTTTGAAAAATAACAAGACCTGTCCAGAAGAAAGCATCTACCAGATCGGCACTATGGAAGAATCCGTTCCACCGGAGACTCTGGCGCTCATTGTCAGCGAATTTTATGAGGAATTTGAAAACCGTTTCGGTTCCCATATCCACATTTTAGACTGGGCGCTCCATCTGGATGAAGGGACTCCGCACATCCATGAGCGCCATGTATTTGACTGTGAAAATCGGTATGGAGAGCTGTGCCCCCAGCAGGAAAAGGCGTTGGAGGAACTGGGTATCCCTCTCCCTAAACCGGAACAGCCAAAAGGAAAACACAATAACCGGAAACAGACTTTTGATGTAGTCTGTCGGACAATATTATTTGACATTGCCAAACGGCATGGGCTGCATCTGGAACAGGAGCCGTCCTATGGTGGGCGTGAGTATCTGGAAAAGCAGGATTATATCCTGATGAAGCAGGAAGAAAAACTTGCCCAGCAGGAGCAGAAGCTGGAGGAACTGACCCTAAAAATTGAGGATGTGGACAGCCTGATTGATGAGGTATCCAGCGTTGCCTATGACAAGGCGGTGGAACTGGTAACAGACGAGGTAAAGACCATGACCCATCAGGAAGATATTGAGATGATCGAGGACACCAAGGTATGGCTGCAATCCCCGGAACGAAAAGCGCCCCAAAAGGAACGGGACTATGCGGTGGCAAGGCTGGATGGAATCATTAAAAAAATCAGAAAAACCATGCAGTCCACATTGGAAAAAGTGAAGTCCACACTGCTTCATGCGGATAAGAAGAAAGCTGTCACAGAAGAAATCAAGAGACAGGCAAAGCCTTCTATTCTGGAATCTCTGCACCGGGGAATGGAGGAACAGAGAAAAAGGGACAGCGAAAGGCAAACACAGAAAAAGCAGAAAAAACAGGATATGGAATTGTGAGGTATCTGATTTTCTATGGAAACCGGATGCCTTTTGCATTGTTTGGAGGTGGAAGAAACGAATGTATTTGAAGCAGTAAAACAGTCTGTTACCACAAGGCAGGCTGCTTTGGTTTATGGAATTTCAGTAGGACGCAACGGGATGGCTTGTTGCCCGTTTCACGATGACAAGCATCCCAGCATGAAGGTGGACAGACGGTTCCATTGTTTTGCCTGTCAGGCAGATGGAGATGTGATTGATTTCACTTCCCGTCTTTTTGGACTAAGCAGTAAAGAAGCTGCCTTAAAGCTGACAGAGGACTTCTTAATCAGCTTTGAGCGCAAAGGCCACGATCCGCCACAAAAGAAAGTGATCAAAAGAAAAATCAGCGAGGAAATGCGATACCGGCAGGCAGAGCAGAAATGCTTTCGAGTGCTGTGCGACTACCTGCGTTTGTTGGAACGCTGGAAAGAAGAATATGCGCCCAAACAACCGGAGGATGACTGGAATCTTTTGTTTGTGGAGATCGGAAGAGCACACGTCTGAACTCCAGTCACGGACCCATCTCGTA
>CAQBGY010000368.1 GCA_948759685.1 uncultured Eubacterium sp. | reverse complement strand
TGATTCTACGGTCTAAGCAGCGATTCCCCGTAATATCTACCGGCAGTCTCAAACCTCTTCCAATTTCCTGCTTTTTTGCTATTTCAGAACCGCCTGACTTTAACGTACATAATGTAAATATATTCGGATTATCCCACCCTTCCCGAAGTGCCGAATGGGAGAAAATGAATGCAAGCGGTTCTTCAAAAGATATTAGCTCGTCCTTCTTTTCCAAAATCAGACTAATGCCACGATCAATATCTTCCTGAGACTTTGCTTTAATTTTCAAATTGTTTTCATCAACTGATGAATCCCATCCATCAATTTCTACCACATTTTTCTTGGCATCTAAGGCAAAATAACCTTCTCTCACCGAATGCACATTCCTATAATCAGGAAAGTATTCCTTAAACTTCTCAATCGTAACCGCATTTTGTGATACATATTTCTTATATTCTTCGTCAAAAATCCTCAAATATTCTCCTCTGCCATCAGGAGATGTATGATCTCTGACTTTATCCACCGAATCAATGAAAAATAATGTAAGCGTCTTGATTTTTCTGCCAGTCCTTAAAATATTCATCTGTTTTACAAAATGATTCTGAATCGCAAGCCTTATCTGGATGCGTACCGCTTCATTCTTTTCAATTTCATATGTACTGTGTCCCTGTTCCAGCTCTATTATTTTCTCTTTTGTTGCAACCTGCAATGGTTTTAACTTATGAGGCTCTTCTGCAATACGCATATCTTTGTACTGAGGAAGGTTGCCGGACAGTTCTTCAATAGATACTCCGCCACCAACCTGAAACGTTTTAAAACGAATTATACCACCCTGTTCCTGTGAGAATATCTCAATCCTTGCCTTTAAATCAGAAGTAAAAGATAAATAACGGATATATGGATAATCTTTCGGAATTACCCCATGTACCGTCTTTACTTCAATTCTCTTTACTAAATCTTTTTGATATGCCCCATAAGAATCCAGCTTGTATATCTGGTTATACAACTGTTTGTGTGTAGCCGAATACCGTAACGTAAATAATGGCTGTAACTCCTCTATCGCCTTTAAAGACTTGGATTTGTTTCTTTTTGTGCCTTCAATTTTCTGCGGTTCGTCAATTATAATAATCGGTTTAATATACTTAATGTCTTCCCAAAGAATCTGTCCATACTCATCTTCTGTCCTTATTTTATTCGTATCTTTATTGAATGCCTGAATATTCATTACGCAAATGCTTAGGTCATTGCCCTCTACCAGCTTTGAGCTGATCTGTTTTGGATTATTACTGTCATAGATAAAGCTGTGCTTTGATAAATCAATATTATACAGCCTCTTAAAATGCTCCTGTAATTGCTCCATTGACTTTTCAACGCCCTTGCGAATGGCAATAGATGGAACTACTATTATAAATTTCTTAAATCCATACTCTTTATACAGTTCCAGTATTGTGCGCAGATATACATATGTCTTACCTGTGCCGGTTTCCATTTCTATCGTGAAATTGTTTCCCTCTTCCAATGCAGAATCCGCAAACAAATCATTCTGTAACTGTACACGTCTTAAATTCTCTAACAATCTTGTACCTACTACAATATCATTGTTTCTTACCGGATCACCTTCCCCAATTTTACGGGTACGATTGGGACGATAGATACCATCTATCTGTCTTGATAATCCCTTAAACAATTCGACTGTAGACCTGACTGCCTGCAATTGGTAATCAAGATTGTCATCAAATTGGAATGTAATGCGTTTCGACATAATCTCCTGTCTCCTTAAATAAACTCTACCGTATATGTAACCTTGCTGTTTCCTGCATTCTTTTCTATAAGAGCTTTCAATCTTCTGAATGTCTCGTCTTTCAATGCTATGTCATCTTTAAATGCAGAATCTCTAAAAATAAACTTAATTGGTAACGGATCAAGCTCTGCCAGTTTGTTTATGAGTTCTATAGTAATCTCCGTTTCAAGGCACACTAAATAACTGCTTGCATAAAGATAGGTACGGTTTCCGATATCAGATAGTTGTTCCAAAGTTTCTGATAACGGCACATCTCGCTGTCTGAGCATCAATTCGTATACGATATCTACATCATTGGCATCCGGCATGAAATCTACAAGGTCAGGTGTACTCTCAATTTGTGCCATATCTAGCTGTCCGGCATCCATAAGCGAATTCCACTTAATATTAGTATCTGAAATACGAAAAACCTTAAATCCTATGTCAACATCACAATCTGTCTTCTCTTTCAAAATACTCTCACCGGCGCGACGAATACGTTCCTTACCAATTTCGCAAATATTATAAAATCCTGCTTTATATGCCTCACTAGACTCATCTATTTTTTCAGGTATTTGTACCAAAATAAATCTTCTTTTGCCGTTATCCTCACTATTTAACTTCATTACAGCATGCGCCGTTGTCGCCGATCCTGAAAAAAAATCAAGTATTATATCTTTTTCATTTGTATGTATCTTACATAAAAAATAAATTAAAGATGATGGTTTCGGAAATGGAAACACCTTGCTTCCAAATAAATTAGTTATTTCCTTTGTACCGTCCTGAGACATTCCAATATCATCTCCTAGTTTTGTACTTACTGCGATTCGTCCAAAATCCTCTCCGGCTTTTTCCATATCATCTTCTTTCCAATATCTCAATGCAGGCTTAGAAATATTTAAAAATGCATAATCTCCCGGAAATACAATTCTGTCCTCTTCGTAATATTTCCAAAATGTATCCTGCGTTATTGCCCACGTTCTATTTGGATTGGCAGGATATTCTATACCATTTCTAGGATTAATAATTGTGAAATAACTATTAGGTCTCTCACTTGCCGTTGTCTGTTTTGTCAAATCATGAATTCTCCATGGACGCCCTGGGAAGTCATCACTCTCTTAATATTTCCGTTCTTTTCCCTCTATACTCCCTTTAAACATCGAAGTTTTTGCATAACATACAATCCACTCATAATCCTGAGAAATTCCAAATGGTACGTCCGATTTAGCCGTTCTTTTTCTCCATGGAAAAATGGCAACATAATTATTTTCTCCAAAAACTATATTGCATATATTTTTTACATTCTCAATCTCATTATCATCTATACTTATAAAAATAGCCCCATCATCTGCTAATAAATCCTTTGCTACCAACAAACGCGGGTACATCATATTTAACCATTTTGCATGATATCTATTATTTGACTTTGTATTAATTGTATATCTTTCGTTATAATCACTTATATCGCCTTCTGCCTTGAGACTATCCATTTCCGACATGTTGAAATTATCATTATAAATAAAATCATTGCCTGTATTATAAGGCGGATCTATATAAATCATTTTCACTGCATTGTAATAATTTTGACGAATTAATTTTAACGCCTCCAAATTATCTCCTTCTATATAAATATTGTCAGTTTTACCCAATTCTTTACATTGATCCCGAACTAATTTTAAAGTTTTTCCTAAAACATCCTCTTGCGCCACTTTCTTTGCATTTTGCTTGCCTGCCCAAGTAAATTCGTATTTTTCCTCACTGACCTCACTAAATAAACCTAACTCTTCTTTTAATGCTTTAAAGTCTACCTCCCCATCCTTAACCACTGACGGAAATATTTGAGCCAGCTTGTTAAGATTATCATTTTGAAAATGATTTACATTATTATCAACCTTATTTATATTCATCTGTACTATTTACTCCTTTTCAACAATTTTATTCCAAATAGTCTAATAAGCTTTTCATTGTACGTATGTTCCTGAGCTTAATCTTTGCAACCTGTCTATTTTCAGTATTATATGTGCCAAACTCTTTTACATCATTTTCACCTATCCAACCAATTATTGCCATATTTTTATTTGACGGAACAGTTATTCTGTTTTCTCCTTTTAGCTTTAACCAATAATATACTTGAATATTTACTTTTCTTAATTCGCTCGCTTTAGTTGCTATAGTAAAAGTATCTAATATATCATTAATATTATCTTTATATACAGACAATGAAGATTTTACAGAACATTCAATTTCTTGTTTATGCTTACCCCTCAATATAATATCACGTCCTGAGTCGGGTTTACCAGAACTTTTATTTACTGCCGAAACAGCATATTTACCATTCTGTTTTAGCCATTTAATGACTGCCGCCTCCGCAACTTCACCCATCATTATATCAATATATCTTTCCATATAACTCCTTAAATGTAAATCTGAACGGTCAGAAATAGTTTCACAGAGAATCTGAGTATTATCTATACAACTACTCAAATCATTCTCTGATAGAGCAATTTTAATAACTGTATCTTGATTAACTGCCATACTTATTCCTCCTTTATTGCCAACACGCAAATGAAATTATAACTCAAACTTCGCACTCGCATAAGTGCCTATGCACCTTGAAAATTCAATAA
>CAQBGY010000367.1:376-4387 GCA_948759685.1 uncultured Eubacterium sp. | reverse complement strand
CTTCACGGGAGCCTTTGCTTTATTATCGTGGATGTGTCACGCGGAGACAGATACGTCCCATCCACGTTACAAACCAAGCTATAAGCGATGTAAGCCCAAGCAATGCCGTTACAAGCATCAGCCCTATGCCCACGATGTCAAAAAATCTATCTTCCATAACTCTTATTTTTGATTGGTTGGAAACAAGCCCTCTACGGGCACACCTAATTCTTTGGCGATGACGCTCTGAACGAGCAGGTCAGGTATCTGGCGACCGCTCAGCCACATTCTTACAGCGTTCTCGCTCCGCATCGTTGCCTTTGCTATCCGTAATATCCATTTGGTTTTGGGAGGTACGGGGTCTAAAGCCTCGTATATCTCCCGAAAAGTTTTCTGTTCCATATCATCATTTGTTTGGTTTACCGCACCATATCGTTATCGCATAGTATTACATTTCCGCTGATATAGTCTCCGGGGAATAGTGTGCCATAGGAGTGAGCTATCTCGGTAGCCCGCCGGTTGTATTCGCACTCAAATTTGCCCTCGTCGTTAATCACCATGATTTTGCCGTCTCCCATCCTGATGATGTCGATATAGCCATTAACTACATCCTGCATTTCTTCAAGTTTGAAATCCGTACCGTTCTTCGGTGATACTTCTTTCTCTGTGCCATCCTCGTAGATGATTGTTGCGATACGTTTTTCTATTTGCTTATCCATATCAGTATTGCGTTGAATTATAATTGGTTTACTTCCAAGAATTTGACGGTCTCGTTCTGAGTGATTTTGTTCTGCTCAGTCCAACCAATATCGTATGCTCTACCGTCATTTCTGGTATTGTAGCGATACCACTTGTCGTAGATTCCAGCCTTGCAGTCATTCTTTCCTGCTTCGTAGTGCTTCCTTGCGGATGCCTTTCGGTTGTCGGCTTCCTGCTGAATCTGCTTGATGTAGTCGTCTAAATTTGTCATAACTTGTATTTTCTTTGTTTTTTATTCGCTTGTTAGGCGCAAAATCTGTATCTTTGCACGCAACTTTTCATTTGCTCGATGCAAAGGTAAACAGTTTTGTTGGTATTACCAAACATTTCTGTTGGTATTTTTACGGGCATTTTTAATGAATAACTATAACTTGCTGAATATGAGCGGAAAAGAACTTAAAGAAATTTTGAACTCAGAAGGGGTGAATTTGGCTGAATTGGCAAAAAAGTTGGGATTTGCGAACGATCAGCGACTTCATTCGGCATTAAAAGCAGAAGATGTAAAGAGCGGACTTATAGAATCAATCGCAAGAGCGACAAACAAAAGTATTGGCTTTTTCTATGGTGAAACGGGAGCTGTGGCAGCCGAAAATAGTGTCGCTGTGTCGGGCGATGGAAACTCGGTTACAACTATTTCCGAGCGGTTTATATCGTTGCTGGAGAAAAAAGACGAACAGATGGATAGATTATTAGCTTTACTTGAAAAACGATGACTAAATACCCAAACTCATATCCAATCCGTACTCGGATAAACATTAGAGCGTTTATTAAAAAGTATCTGAAAGTTATGCCGGAAGATATGTTTATTGAATTATCAAAAATGCAGCTTAATGGTGGTAAATTTGCAACCATAAATACTACCGCCATATTTGACCTTCACGAAAGATTAAACAAACAAAAATCAAATAACAACAAGAAATGAAAAAGGTATTTGCAATCGCATTTTTATTAGTGTGTACTTTGACACTAAAGGCGCAGGATAGTTGCTATGTTTATACCTACCTGCATTGGTTTGGTAGCGGAGCGAGACATCAGGTGCAACTGACAGAAGACCTCGATAAAGAGGGTGTGGATTTCGTGAATGAAGCCGGGGAAACTCTCGTCTTCAAAAACTTCATGGGGGCACTTAATTACGCTATTGTCAATGGCGAATGGGAGGTGTATTATATCAGCACGATAAATCCTTTCAACGGGATGTTCAAGAGGGAGCAATATGCCATTTTACGCAAGCGTATGGCAAAGACGGAATCAGAAGAATACCGAAAAGCTGAACCCAAAAAAACTAAGAAGTAATATGCAAGAGAACTACTGGACCATGATAGATTTCCTTGTCGGCTGCATCCGAAATAAGGGCGTAGATGCCGATGAGTTGAAGAACGCCCGTTATAGGCTTTCTGTTGCGCTTGACAAGCGTTTAGTGTGCAATTTACCGTCAGACGAGATAAAACGCCTTATATCGGTCTTGGACGGGCTTTACAAAGAGATTTCGATATGAGCAGAACAAGGGCATACAAACAAGACACGCTCGACATACAGAAACGATACTTTGATGTCGTTCAAGAACTGCTGGATGAGAAGAAGCTGCCAGGCGGTCTGTCGGGTTTCTGTGAGACATACGGTATAGACCGCCGGCACTTCTACACTCAGAAGAACGATAACGGTAAGGGGTATTTCGAGGTCGCTTGGCTGGTGCCGCTCGTGAAGTATTTCCGGCTTAATGCTACGTGGCTTCTTCTCGGCACCGGAAAGAAATACAAAGGGGCATTGTAAGATGCCCCTAAATCCCTTCATAAATTCGATTTTTCGCATGCGCGTTTTATCGTTTTCTTTTCTTTTTTATTTTTCTTTTCTTTATAAGGGGGTATGGGGGAAATTTTCTTTTCTGTTTCTTTTTTCTGTTCTTTATGCACGTTTGGCATCAGCCAATGCCGTAGGATGGGGTTTCCAACAAAATCACGTTGGGGGTTTCCAACAAAAATTTACCGTATACATTTGATATACAATAACTTATAAGCTCAAAAATTAGAGTGGGTTTCCAACAAAATCACGTTGGGGGTTTCCAACAAAAAATCCCTATTTTGTTGGCTTTTGGGGGGGGGCACGTGGCCAACAAAATAGGGAAAAGGGTTTCCAACAGAATTTTATTATATTTCCCTGTATATTATATAGTTACGGCTAAAAAGTAAAGAGTGGGTTTCCAACAGAATTTTGTTGGCAGTTTCCAACAGAATTTCACTTGCCGAAAATATCATCAGGTATCAAGGATACGGCAGCCTGCTTGTTCTTGTCAAGAACCTTTGCGTATATCTGCGTTGTGGATAGCTCACGATGACCGAGCAACTTGCTGACCGTGTAGATGTCCGTACCGAGGTCAAGCATCATCACGGCAAACGTATGGCGGGCACAATGGAATGTTATCTCCTTGTTTATACCGGCACGGAGTACCCAGCGTTTAATCGCTTCGTTGGTGCATGATGGCGAATGAATGTCAGTAAAGACCTGTTCGTTTGGTTTCCCCCGTGTGCCGAGCAGTTCAGCAGCCTGCGGTGATATGTCGAGGTATTCCTGTCCGCCCGTCTTTTTCTGCTTGAAGATGATACGGGTGTATTCTCCCTGCTTCTGTATGTCTGACCATGTTAGCCGTATCACATCGCTACGTCTCAGTCCCGTAAGGCAGGAGAACAGAAAAGCCCTCTTGATATTCGGGTATTCGCATTCAGTTTGTGCGAGTGTTCGGACCTCATCAATGGTAAGATACATTCGTGTTCCCTCCTGCGCCTTGAAGCCCTCAATGCCCAGAAGCGGGTTAAAGCTGATGATGCGTTCCTCCAGCGCTTGATTGATGCAAGCCTTTAGCTTGTTGAAATAACTGAGCTTCGAGTTTCGGGATAGGGGATGGTCTTTGATGCGCTCTCGGTAATCACATCCCCATGCGTAGGCATCTTTCTCCAAATAGTCCTTGAAGCCTTGAATCCATTTCGGGGTGATGTCGGTAAACGTGCGTGTCTTGATTTTCGGATCGTACTTCTCCATGTGCTTCAAGCATGACCGCCAATTTCCCCAATTACCCCGGCTTTCTGTCCCTAACCGTTTCTCTGTGATGGCAACGTAGTAGTCATAGAAGTTGGTATCTTCCGCATAGTCCTGCTTGAAGCCGAACTCCTTGTTTTGTACTTCGACAATACGTTTCGCCAATATCGCTTCTGCGAGCTTCATGGTTTCCTTGTTCTTCTGTTTGTCGGAGCGGGTGTTTTCCGGGACAAGAGATCGGAA
>CAQBGY010000367.1:0-366 GCA_948759685.1 uncultured Eubacterium sp. | reverse complement strand
GGAATAGTTTCAGTGATTCCGTCTTCCGCCTGCCGTTGCAGACGATGTCGAGATACAGCGTGGTATTGCCGCTTGGCAGCTCACGCTGTCGTAACGTGATGCTTGTTCTGTCTTTCATTGCTTTTTGTTGTAAAATTGTTGCGTACTTTCTTTCATGCAACAAAATTACAACAAATAAACGATAAACAATGCCAAAACAAGACAAAAATGGGTGGTCGCTGATGATTTTCTAAACGGCTGTATCTCTTTGTGTTTTAGGCGTTAGTTGTACTTTCTTTGTACTTCGTTTGTTTTATGGGAATTTGCCTTACTTGCCGATGCAGAACCGAGAGAATATGGAAGCGAGTAGATCGGGAGTAGAGATGG
>CAQBGY010000366.1 GCA_948759685.1 uncultured Eubacterium sp. | reverse complement strand
GCTATCCCGCATACCGTGCGGCGTTTTGCCTTTCCCGTTATAGCCTGTGCCATATCCAAGCTAGGTGTCATTGATTTCATGCGCTTCGTCAAAGACAGCGGTACAGCCCCAATGTCCATGCCGCATATCCCAATACAGTTTATCTTCAAAATCGGAAATAAGTGCGGTAGAATACCGGCTAAAATCATCTTGGGCTCGTTCGATCAAGCAGGGATCAAGGAACAATCTGGTGTCGCTGCGGGTTGTCACGTCCACAAAAGGAAAATGTGAATGTCCAGGAGGAAGGCCCAAATGGGCGGAAATATGCATTAAATCGTACTCCTTTGCAAATAAAATATCTATCGTCAACACACAGTAAAGGAAACGCTCCTTGTTTCACCTCTTTTCGGACGACAGATTTTACTTGCAATCGGCTGCGAATCATGGTAAACTCAATCTGCCACAATCGATGAAGTACCATTCGCCGTGCTTTGTCGCCTAAGAGCGCCGGGGGAACCCGGCGTTTTTTCGTTGCCTTGGTTTGTGTGGTAAAATGTTTTCGGTAAATTATTTATAAAAGCGTATTGAGATCGTTGGTCTGTTACTCAAAAGTGAGTTCTTCTTGATTTATATTGTAAATCTCCAACTGATTTTGAATATTCAACTCACTGACAATATAGCCTCTCATATTACAGGCCCTAATAAAATCCTGAATGCGGTTGATACCATTAATCTCTCGTAAGGTAATTACAATTCCAAAATTCAATTCTCCCATAGTTCGCATTGCTAACCGTTCCTTTGATGTTACCGCAAGTCCCCAAAATCGGTCACCATATGATTTTAGAGGACGATTCATCTTTAATATTTTGGATATGAGTTTTGTATTTTCCCATTTGCGAAAGTCTTTTCGAGACTGTCGTTCATCGATGTGGGAACCAATTTCGTCTTGGATATTCTCGTTGATATCATCAATTTGCCCATTTGGCTTTACCCGTCCAAACCTTAATGACAACTCCCGATTTGTATAATCAACGCCTTGAGAGCGCGTACATTGTGGGAAATAGCATAATGTTGCTCGAGCTATATAGGGGTATTTGCCGTCTTCATCTCTGGGAACGGGAATAGCATAATTAGTGGTTCTATATGATTTTGATGTCCCATATACGATAAACTTGATTTCGTTACTGTCTGTCGAAAGTACTTTGTTGATATCGATTGGAACAATACCATATCCCGTAAGTTCCTTGAGATTTTGCGGGGCCGTTTTATAACTCCACTCTGCAGATGTATCAATAATCAGCGCTTTTGCTACTTCTTTGGGCAACCCCATAACATCAATTAAATAGCAAAGCTTTCTGCTGATCCAGGGGGCTGCAAACGATGTTCCATACACTTCTTCTTTGCCAAACGGGGAATACGCAAATATCCGTTCATCATAATCGCCGCCGTAATATGCAACATCTGGCTTGTTAAAGAAAGACAAAATATTTCCTTTGCGAGAATAAGAAACAGGTGTACCATCTCGCCTGACGGCGTTTACTACAAGGGAATTTAAAGAATCTGCAGGAGAACCAACCCGTATTATATCGGAGTGGTCATTTCTGTTATCGTTAGTCCCGGACACAACAAAAATGACATTTTTTTGAGATTGCAGCTCATCGAGTACAGCTGCATCATATGAAATAAAATTTTTTGATACCTCGTCTTCTGCGCCCAAGGAAAGATTCCAGACATGTATGTTGGGATTTTGATTGACGATTTCTTTGATTTTTCGTACAAGCCGAGTTATTGAGATTTGATTGGAGCAGACACCAAAATGTTTCACACGAAATCTTCCGCAGCCATCATTAAGCCAAGGGTTTAGTCTGGGCCCATCGACAAGGATAGACGTTACTTCAGTTCCGTGCTTTCTTTGATCGCTGGATACACCTACTTTCTCATATTCATCTAAATAATCAATATTCTCAACCCAGTTATGAAAATATACTTGTTCGGCGAATAAAGTGTCAATTACCCCGATTACTGGTTCATTGACCGGATCAGGAATTTGAATTTGTTCTTTAACAGACGTGTCCTTAATGTCATCAAGGACCAATTTAGATAAGTCGGAGGAAATCATTGAAATCAGATAGGGCACCTTATCATTAAGAAATTCGTACAGTTCCTTTGTTGCCGAAATTGTATCTTTTCCATAAAATGAATAGCGATATTTCATGTCATCTATCTTAAGCTTTTCCAAAAGATTTTCTGTTGAGAGTTCTGTCTTATAAAATGTGATCAAAAAAGAATCCTGTACCGGAACTTCTGTTATATGAGGAACAGAAAAAGAGTCAACGACGGAACAGTCAATTATAATATTTCTGATTTTATCTTTTTTGATGCCATAGCCATCATATTGAATGGCACACTCAGGTTCCTTGAAATTTTTTGCTGTTGCTTTTCCACCCAACCTTTCGGATAAAAAACGACGGGCCTCTTCAAGATCATGAAGAGTGTTTTGAATCGTTTTAGCATCAGCGTAATAAGTGATAATATGATTTTCTTGGCCCTCTGGAGCATCAGAAAATCTTGCACCGACAACTATATCATTGGGCTCCGTTCGGCTATTAGGTTTAAGTAATGCTTGAACCCTATTAGACTTGGCAATGATGTCATTATAATTTATATCAACCAAAATATTGTTTAAGACTTTAGGTACACTTCGATAATACCGTAAAACCGCTCTTAGTGTTTCGATGAGCTTATCGATTTTATCAGTCGTGGTTTCGGCATGGGCTCTGAGATTCCTTGATTGAGGTTTTTGCTTATTACGTTCATCTGCCAACAACAATTTAACTTGCAGAATGGAGTTCATTTATTGATCCCTCAACTTTCTTGAAACGCTGCTCTTGGGGATGCGGGATAAAATTTCAATTTCTCTGGTTGTAAAACCACGCTCACTTAACTGTTGAATATCAATTGAATCTGAATTGCCATAGAAGGAATAGTAAAATTTCCTTAAATAGTCATATTCGCTTGATTCGTCGCTAAAGGCGATGGAAGTTTTAATTATTTGTTTTATTTCACCTGGGTAGGGAATGCTATCAAGATTTTTTAGTATTTTATTAAAAAGCCGCATATCCTGCTTGGCATTCTGCGCTTTTTTTAGAAGAGCAACCAGCAAAGAATCCGAAATTTTGATTAAATCTTCTTTTGAATATCGATCAAAGGAGACAGTGGCATCAAATCTACGAAGTAATGCTTTATCAAAATTATCATAAAGATTAGTAGTTGCTATAATGGGAATATGTTCATTTACTCTATCAAGTTCTTTGAGAAAGACGGAAGTAACTCTCCCCATTTCACGTAAATCATTTTGATTTATTCTATCGAGTACAAGGGAGTCAATCTCATCAAATATTACGATAACTTTATTGTATGGCAAATGATTAACCTCATCAAAAAGCAACGCTACATTTTTTGCAGTTTCACCCAGTCGGCTGTCAACTAATTGTTCAAAGTCAACTATCAGAATATCTCTGGCAAGTATTCTGGCTATTTGATATGCAGATTCAGTTTTTCCACTACCAGGGGCTCCATAGAATAAAAATTTCGACAAATCAGATTTGTTACTAATGGCACGTGCAATGCCTATAACATCCTCCTCAATAATATCTGGCAACATAAGGGGCCTGGTCGAATATTCTACTTTCCTTAAATATTTTAAGTTTTTGTAATTAGATTGGGGGACATAGAAATTGGCAGTTGAAATTAGTTCCATTAAATATTGTGCTATTTTAGAATCACCATTGGCATCAAATTCCCTTGCTATCTCAGCAACTTCGGAGGCAAATGCATCATTATTTTTTTCGACATGATATCGAACTAAGTTGATCAGATTCTGTTTCTTCATTGAAATCACCCCATAAGTAAGCATAGCACAGCGTGGGACAAATGTCAATAATTTGGGACAATAAGTTTAAATTAATTTTTCGCAAGATCTATCCCCATTAGACCGGGGATATTTCCTTGTTTATTGGTACGCAATATTTGACAGGGCATTTTCCGCCGATTTGCAGGAAAACGGTGCGTTCCACACTGCCTGGAACGCGCCGCTTTGTTTCATAGGGTTACGTATAGAAGTTGACGCTGTTGGGCATCCCAACGAACATGTAGCAGTAAGTTATTCCGTCGTGCTGGGTCACGCCCACGCCGATGCAGTCGCATCTCGGGTCGATCATGGTCTGGAAGTGTCCAGGTGAGTTGATCCAGTTATCGACGGCACGCTGGGCGGCGTTGGCTGTACCAGTGAACACGGTGAGGTTGTCCCCGAAACCATAGGGGTAGCCGGCGTCGACAGCGGCCTGGCTTTCCTCCGGGGCATGATGCCAGGTGTAGCGCCGGTTGGAGCAGGCTTGGGCGGCGTTCATCA
>CAQBGY010000365.1:4110-4395 GCA_948759685.1 uncultured Eubacterium sp. | reverse complement strand
CGGCTTTTTCAATGGAACTGACAAGGCTGCCGGAACCGCTGCCGGAGCTGTATTTTGCATTGGGGGTATCCTTCCCCGCAAAGCCGCCGGATACGCCGGCCTTTGGTGCGGTTCCCCCGGATATGGAGGCGGCTGTATTATCCACTGAGCTTCCGAGGGCGTCAAACTGTCCAATGGGACTGCTTATATCCGCACCGGCCACTTCGTTGAGCGCGCCGGAAACCGACTGTACCGCCGCTGCGGCAGTGCCTGTCCGTCCCGCAAACCTGTCAAGGCTGTCGGCGG
>CAQBGY010000365.1:0-4100 GCA_948759685.1 uncultured Eubacterium sp. | reverse complement strand
ACCGGAAAGAGCGCTTAAGGCGTCTGCCGGTATGCCGCCGAATTCCCGGAGCATATTTATCATTCCATCATTGCCGGAATACATCTCATTCAACAGCCCAAGGTATGTGCCCTTGAATGACTGGAATGCAGATTCGGACATGCTTAATATATTGTCCGTTGTAATCCCGAGGTTCCTGAGCGCGGTTTCCATCTTGGCCTGTTCTTCGATTTCTGTCAGTTCCTGCCAGCGGAGCTTATAATCTTCAAGCCCTTTGATCAGGCTGTCCCAGTATTTCTCGGCCTGATCTATCAGGGAATCGTAGTATTTACCGGATTCCTCTATTTTCCTGTCAAGGATGTCCATGGCGTCGTTCAAGCCGGAGATTTCTTTCTCCATTCCGGCTGTCCGGATGTTTTCTTCTGCTTCTGTGGCGGCTTCTTTTGCTTCACGGAGTTCCTTGGTGTCTGTCACATAATGCATACCTTTGCTTTCGGAATATTGCAGGATGGTTCTCTGGTTCTGCATCCGTTCCAGTTCATACTGAGCCTTCTGCAAATCCAGTTCATCTTTCCTCGCCTCCGCGGCTTCCTCAATGGCATCAATCTCAGCCTGTTTTGCATCAATCTTTCCCTGTATTAATTCCTTCTCGGCTTCCAGTGCTTCCTCAGCGGCTTCTTTTTCGGCTTCGAGGGCTTTAATGGCGGCGTCTTTCTGTTCCTGAAATAAATCAATCTGGTCGCCTATCACGTCACCGATATAGCTGACGACGCTGTTGAGGCTGGAGAGTTCGTCTTTTAATGCATCCTCAAATGACTCACCTGCCGCTTTGCCTGCGGATGCACCGGCTTTGGCGGCCGATTTTTCAAACGGCTTATAGTCTACCTTGGATGCGGCTTCCGCAATGAGTGTTTGAAGAGTCTCGGCACGTTTAAGCTTGGCATCAATCAAGTTCTGGTTCATTGTGCCATTTGCAACTCCCTGATATATCTTCTCCAGTTCCGTCAGGTATCGGATTATCTGGCCTGTATATCCTGCGTTCTCTGCAAGGGTGCGCAGATTTGTGATTTCATCGGCAGTATTCATGTCCTGAAGGCGGCATAACTGCTTTTGGAAGGACAGCATTTGGATGGCCTGTGAAACATTCTCTGCCGCTACGGTTTCATTTGCGAAAGCGGTTATCTGCGCATCTGTGGCATTGGCAAGGTCAAGCCCCGCCTTTTTCAATGCTTCTGTATTTTTGATAAGGACATCAAATGCAACAATCTCATTATTGGCCACCCCTAAGTCTTCAAGGGCGGCTTTCATGGTGGCGAAGTCCTCTTTCCCGGTAAGTGCCGTCTGGGTGATGGATGCTGCAAGGGAATTAAAAGCACCCTCTACGTCCTGTTCTGTTGATTCAGTGCTGCCCAGTACCCTGACAAAATCTACATAGGAAGAGTAGTCTACCGTGATGCCTTCTATTTCGTTCAGTTCATCTAGTTTGGACTTGATGGAATCACAGGTGGAGAGGATATCTATGCTGTCCAGAGCAAATCCACCGTCATCCGTGAAGATGTCGTTATAGGCAGATTTCAGGGAATCGAAGGTAGGCTTTAGGCGGGTGTTAAGTTGGGTTATGGTGTCGGAGACGGAGATATTCGCATCTGGTGTATATTCAGCAGTGCTTTCATTAATATTATCCTGCAAGATGCCCCATAAAACGAGCAGATCCAGTAATTGCTGAACTTTCTCTGCATTATCGCCAGTAATAATTCCATAGTCAGAAGCCATTTTTAATATGGAGTTGAATGTCTGTTCTCCATACTGCAGCTCGTCCGTCTGCAACATGTTAAGGATATCTGCTTTGGTCATCCCGTTTAAGGCATGGGTATCATACTCCGGAAGGATCTTCGCATGGAATTCCCACTTTTCAGCTTCTGCCTGTAAAGCAGGATACATATCCCTGAAATATTCTTTTACGCTTTCATCTACATCAGAATCATTTAAAACATTACTCATTAAATCAGAATAATTTGCTAATGATCTCTCAATCTCTTCCTGATTACCAGAGACAATTGCATCATGGTAATCGGAGTATGCCTCATTTACTTTATGCCAGCTGTCAGCCAGATTCTCATTCTCAAAAATGCGTTCATTGAGTATGTAGTTGTCCCACATTTCGCCATAGCTGTCCAGCGTTTCTTTGGCTTTATTAGCTGCTTTTGTTAAACTGTTTAAAAAGCTTTCAGGCGCATCATAATCTTTTGCAATACGTTGTATTTTTAGAATATCATCATAAACGGCTTGTAATCCGCCAGACACCTTAAGCTGTTCCCAATATACATCATAAGCAAATCCAGCATCTTCTAAAGCCCTAATGAGATCATTATTTTCTCTATAGTTCCCATTAATATCCCTATTAATCCCCTCGATATAAAATGAAAATGAAACATCTTCCATCTCATCAGCCATACGTTCTATGTTATCTTTATACCCGCCAAGCCAGTTTCCGATTCCTCCCCAAAATCCGACATCATTGAATTCGTTCTTTGCAGCCTGCCATTGTTTTCCCACCAGAGTATCCAGCGCGTCAGACTGATCATTGATGGCAGACGTGATCAGGTCGATGGTTTCTTTCTCTGTGCCAAACTTATCAATCAGATCATTCTGGACAGACATAAGTGTCTGGCGGGCATTGGTTACATCCTCAATGGAAGAGTTACTGTCATTGATTGTCTTATGTAAATCTTCTATCTGGGATTTGTAGGATTCTATGTCGGATTTGGTACTCTTGAAGGAGTCGCCTAATTCTTTTGCTTTCTGCCGCACTTCCTCCATAGCCTTGTTAAAACCTGTGAATACCATTGTTGCAATGGTTACTGTTGTCACGATTGCCCCAATGGGGTTCACAGCAATTGCTGTCCCTAGAGCTCGAAATGCACCTTTGAGTAAGAACGTGGATACTGTGGCTTTGTCTTCGGCTGCAGCAAATCCAAGGGTGGTAAGCATTTGCTTTCGTTCTTGCTCTTCCAACCCCATGCCTTCCAAAATAGATAGTCTTTGCTCTGTTTTTAATCCTTTTGTTGAGAGTATGAGTTTAAGTTGATTGTTATTTAATCCTTTACATGCAAGTCCTATGTCCCTTAAATTATCGGCACCTAGACCTCTATCAAACAAAGCCATAGCCGCCGAAAGCTGTACCGTACTCTTTGCCGCCGTAATAAAACCTGCGCCAATGGAAGCAATCGCTTTTGTCACACCCATTGCCACAAGTCCGGTAAGGGATGCTTTTAACAGATTAGCCTTGTCCAGAAATTCAACAATGCCTGTGGTTGCTTCTATAATACCGGAATATAAATCCTCTGAAATTGTATTTGTGGATAAAGATTCCAGTGCGGCGGTCAGTTCATTTGTCTTGGCTTCAATGGAATCCTGATATACACCATACCGCTCAAGAGCAGAACCCGCACTATTTGCAGCAGTTTCGGAATATTTTAACGCATTTCCCCAGTTATTCATGAGGGCTTCAAAATTTTCTCGCTGTCTTGTGCCAGCAATTGCGACAGACAGTGCATTCTGCTCTACTTTTGTAAAGGATTCCCAGCGAGACCCGACATCATCAAGTACATCATCAAAACTACGGTAAGTATTCTCTGTATCACGGAGTCGAATTCCCAATTTGTTCAAAACTGCTTCTGTGTCGGATAATGACTCTCCAGTTTCATCATCAATGAGTCTGCCGATCTTGATGTTATTCATCCTGCTCAGCAGTGCCTGAAATGAGTTCCCTACTTCGGACATGCTTTTCTGGGTGGTCTCCCCCACCGTTGCAGTATATCCAATCAGCCTATCCATGGTAACGCCGGAATTGCTTGCTATATTTGCACATTTTGATAATGCCTCAGAAAGTCCCCCGGCTGACACTGCGGCCTCTAAATCAACCGATGTAAGTTTACTTACGATATCCAGAGAATCCTCAGCCGCCACCTTATATCCCTTTAAACTGGAAATAAGGTAACTCGCCGCATCCGCGCTTTCGATCATGCCCACTTTGGACAGGATCTGGGAACTTCTTATCAGCTCATTCGTGTTCTGGATGCTCTCGCCCATACGCAAAAATTCGTTGGCTGCTTCCGCAA
>CAQBGY010000364.1 GCA_948759685.1 uncultured Eubacterium sp. | reverse complement strand
ATAGCTGTTGCTTAAATTGCCACATTAATTTTTTATCCATTGATTCAAGTTTGGTAAAATTCTTTATGTATATTTTTATTGTTTTTCTTTTTTGCTGACATGATAAAAATAAATTGCGCGGATTAATAGCCCTCCAAACCAGCCGATTGGAGCGGCTATCCAAATTCCATTATAACCAAGCTTTGTGCCAGACAAAATAATAGCGACAGGCACTTGAAGACAGCACAGGGAACATATGGAAGCAATCATCGGCACAAATGATTTTCCATACCCCAAAAGCAATCCGTTTAATACCTGCATGGCTGCAAAGATAATATAAAAAGCAGGCACAATCTTCAGATAGCTGTTGCCAATATCTAAAACAGACGTATCCCTATTGAATATTGATATAAATACAGACGGAAACAATACAATGACAACAGAAATACACGCTGATACTGCAATCCCCATAACCAATGCGTATTTCCCGCCTTTCAATACCCTGTCTTTCCTTTTTGCCCCTAAATTCTGGGCAGTAAAATTAGTCATAGCCTGCCCTAAGTTCAAGGCGGGCATTTCTGCAAAAGCATCTACCTTAGATGCGGCAGTATATGCCGCCATGCAATCCGTGCCAAACCCATTAATCAGAAACTGCAATGACATAAATCCCACACTCACAAATACTTGCTGTATCATGGCGGGCGTACCTATCTTCAAGCTCTTTTTTAATTCTGCCTTGTCAAACTGTAAATGCAATACATTAATAAACAAGCTGCGATAATGTATTTTCATATATACCATACAAACGATAAATGACAAAAGCTGCGATAACACAGTCGCAAATGCCGCCCCTGCCACACCCATTCCGAATGCCTTAATGAACAATATATCAAGCACAATATTCAGAAGCGCTGCCACTATCAGAATATATGTAGGTGTTTTTGAATCCCCCATCCCGCGAAGAATATTTGTAAGCGCGTTATATGCAAACGTGGGGATAACGCCGATAAACATAATTTTAAGATATATGTCAGCCGCTTCAAGCAAAGCGGACGGCACTCGGAAGACAAGCAGAATCTGATAGGAAAAACATATGCCCAAAGCAGCAATTATCAAACTGAGGCAAAAGCAGAAAGCAAATCCCGTATCCATAACTTTTTTCGCAGATTCCATGTCCTTACTGCCAAAATAACGTGAAACCAATATGCTTGCCCCCATTGAAATGCCCATAGAAAGGGCAATCAGCAGATAGTGTATCTGAAAACTGAACCCTACCGCCGCCAGACATTCTTTCCCCAAAAAATTACCTACAATAACCGTATCCGCAAGATTATATAGTTGCTGGAATAGATTGCCGACCAAAATTGGCAGTGAAAATAAAAATATTGTCTTTAACTCATGTTCTCTCGTTAAATCCTTCATTTCGTAACCTCTTTCCTACTAAAATAAAATTTATTCCTTTTTGTTGCATGGTATTGTTTGCACACAATACATACAATATAGATTATATTCTTGACTTTGTATGTTTTCAATGCTAATATTGTATGTAAGACAATTTTGAGCAGGGAGGGAAAAAGCTTGCCAGTTAATTCTTTTGAAAATTACCCAATGCCATGGATACCCGATAAAGAAAAATTAAAATCACCAATTTATATATCTATTGCGGAACTTTTGGAACAGGATATCCAAAGCGGCAAACTGGCTGGAAATACAAAACTGCCGCCCCAAAGGGAATTAGCAGACTTTCTTGATTTGAACCTAAGCACAATAACCCGTGCATTCAAGATTTGTGAAAATAAGGGGCTAATCTATGCCAATATAGGGCAAGGCACATTTGTATCCCCAAATGCCGCCATCCCTTTTTTACATAAGGCAAATAACGGGTGCGTAGAACTGGGCATAATCAGACCTTTTTACCAGTATAATAAGATTGTCGCTGATATTGCGCAAAAAACCATACAACGCAATACTTCCCAGTATCTTTTTGAATTTGACAGCATATCGGAATCTTACAAGCACAAACAGACCGCCATAAAATGGCTGAAATCTTTCCATATAGAAACAGAGCCTGAAAACATCATGCTGACGGCAGGAACTCAAAATGCCCTGACGATTGTATTTTTGGCTCTTTTCCACTCTGGAGATAAAATCCTAACTGATTCTTACACTTATTCCAATTTTATCGGCTTAGCCAGACAGTTAAATGTCCAGTTGATATCAGTAGCCGCAGATGAGGATGGAATGATACCCGACCTAGTGGAAAAGCAGTGCAGGATAATGGATATAAAAGGAATCTTCCTAATGCCGTCCTGCAATAATCCGACAGGAACTGTCATGTCAATGGAACGAAAAAGGAAAATTGCCAGCCTCATACAGCAATACCATCTGATTTTAATGGAAGATGACGCTTATGGATTTATTGCAAATGATACAGGAGAACCGATTCAGACATTGATACCAGATAATACCATTTACCTGCACAGCCTGTCAAAATCACTTTCAGCAGGCTTAAGATGCGCATATATGGTTATCCCTGATTGCTTAAGACAAACCTTTCTTGAAACGGCTAATAATGTAAATTTGAAAATACCGCTGCTTAACGCAGAAATTATAAGCGAATTAATTGCAAGCGGCAATGCAGGCAGAATCATAGGGCAGAAAAAAAGACAGGCAAAAGAACGGAACAGGATATATAAAAAATACTTTCCAGACAGCATCTGCCCGAATGAATACAGCTTCTTCCAATGGCTGCCCCTGCCTGCCCATTATAACGGTTATCAGTTGGAAATGCAGGCAACAGACAATGGCATTCATATCTTCTGTTCTGACCGTTTTACCGTTGGCAAAGCTGAATCCACAGCTATAAGAATTGCAACCTGTTCCCCTGATTCCTTACAACAATTGGAAACAGGACTGAAAACCCTAAAACATTTGCTGGATAAGAATCAGCAATATATTTCACAAGCTAATTTCATAATATAGTTACTCCATTTGAAAGGCGGCAAAGAATTATATTCCCTGCCGCCAATTCTGATTATATAAAAATAATTTCTCCGTTCACAATTTCCCTCGCACAAGCCCTTATATTATTTATTTTGCCTGTCCACTCTATGGCATTTTCTTCCTTTAGCCGTTCCGTTATGTCCTGTGCCTGTTTCATGCTCTCTATAAGCCTTTCAAAGCGTTCCTGCGCCTGCCTGTCAATGACGGCTAGATAGGAGTTCAGTCTGCCACTTGTGAGAAGATTGGTGTATGTAACCTTGTGGTACTGTTTCAGATAATCCTGATGCCGCTGTCCCCATGTGCCTATCGGCTGTTCTTCTTCGTTGGGTAATATTAAATCTGGAATAAGATACCCATTTTCTTCGTGATATGTGCCGCCTAACTGTTCAAATATTGACTTCATATGCAAAAACTCCTTTTCTGTATGGTTTGGTTTCTGCGGGGCATCTGCAAGCAATGTGTCAGCAGGCTGTATGTATATACTATCTTTAAGTTAAGTAATCCCCAGCTTATATGCTCCCTTGTGGGGATATTCCGTATATGGTTTTACCCCCACATCAGAATCCAGTTCCTTCTTCATGCGGATTAACTCCGAATTGGACAGCTCTGCCGCCGACCTGTGAGGATTTCCTGAAGACTGTCGTCAATATAAATCCCCTCCGGACTTTCTATGCGGCAATAGATCCCAAACCGATGAAAAATTTCCAGGCACTTCTGGATGGTTTCTTCCGGAAGTACACTGTCGCGGATTACGTTCCCGTCAATTTCTATATGCCTTCCCGCACTGGCGACCACACCGTCAAATCCTACTTCCAGAACATCCTCGCTTACGATCGGCATATTACGGCCTGTGCTGATCAGAATCCTGTGCCCGTTTTTTCTTGCCTCCCGTACTGCCCTTGACGCAAGCGCTGTCGGTTTTTCCAACGGGACAGTAAATGTCCCGTCGATATCTAAAAATACAATTTTTTTATCTGCCATCATGCCTCCTCCAGTTTCATAAGCGGCTCCATGCAGTGAATCTCACCATGCCTTAGCCCCTAATATACGTAAAAATAAATCCTGCCGCAATGGAAATAACGGTACCAATCAAAAAGTTCAGCATACTGGACGCAGGGACACAGACAAACCTGACAATTCCCGCAGTTCCCGGAGCCGTGTTCAAAACATTTGTCAGAATACGTTGTCGCCCAAAGGAAAGGACTCCTTAAACAAATTAAAGCAAGTGAGTATCGGCACTTTTGTTTCTACAAGCAACATTGAATTATTGCGGGATTCCAAACGGCGGCTTGTGGAGAAAAAAATGCTTGATATGATTCAGACGGCGAAATCACGTTCTGTCAATTCGGTTTTTTGAAAAATGTGATTTGACATAGGAGGTTTTCATATGGAACGTGATGTAATAGTCCTGTATATAATAGCGGGCGTATCGTT
>CAQBGY010000363.1 GCA_948759685.1 uncultured Eubacterium sp. | reverse complement strand
AAAATATAAATTGTTAATCCTTTCATTTGAGGATATTTAATAATTGTTATAAACTATCATAAAAAATGCCGTCAACCCTTGAAAACTCTAAATTTAAGCAAGTCAACTTTATTTTATTCATTACATCATTTTATATCGTTTCCCTCATGATTACAAGTGCTGATAAGGGCAAAAATGAGGGAAAGGGAAAACTATAATATCAAATAATAAATAATGAAAAGGTAATCGCTCTGAAAGATATGCTTAAATTTTAGAATGCTAGGAGTTGATGATATGAATTTTATTTCTGCAAGTTACAATATGTACCATAATGGCATTGACATTACTATCTTTGATGGCTACATATTACGAATTGACTGTAATAAGGCTGAAACAGGATTGAAAACTACACCATAGACAGACCATGTGCTAAATGCGCTGGCGATAGACAATCCACTCGAATACGCAAGACTCTATCTAAATAGCGAAATGCAGATATTTATAGATGCTGAAAATAATCTGGATATTTGACAAAACAAAAAATGCTTAGAAATCTTTTATAACATGATTTATAAGCATTTTTTCTTTATTGGTTATGCACTTTCAAAATATCTAAACAATAGTACAAAATCAAAAAAAAACAGGAAGTTGTATCAGATTATCACAATTTTGAAACTACAAGCAATATTCTCTATTCTGCTTATTGGAGCAAATAATAAATGACTGTCATCAAGTAATGAAGGGAAATATCCTTCTTCTGCTTCATAAACATCAACAGTATTATTTCCTAACACTAACATAACATTTTTTACAAAATGTTGAACATCACCCGAAACCACACAGTGAACAGCTTTTACTCCGCCCATGATTTGCGTTTTTTCAATTAAATTAATATTAGTTTCAACTTGATATATTATTTTTCGTGACAATAAAATTCCTTCAAAACTGTAAACAAGATACTCCACATGATTTTCATGGAAAGTAATAAATTCCATTTTTGTATCTGAATATGACAGTAAAAAGACACTGTTCATATCTGCAATTGCTTCACTTTTCCAATCAGAAAGAATATTACCGTTCTCGTCGATTTCCGAAACATGTATCGTACAAAGAGAGTTGCTCCATTTTCCGCAAGTAACAAAACATTTATCTCTGGTAACTGTCGGATATCCATTCCATATATTTTCAAGAATATACTGTTTTCTTGTTTTATATAATCCGTTTTTATCAAACTGATAAACAAACAATTTATCATATTTTTTATGGTTGAATAAATCAATTTGATAGGAGCAACATTGATTATTTAGGCAGAATATCGCATCCATTCCAAGATCTTTGCGTACTATCTCTTTAGTAATGCGAAAACGATTTTGCAATGGAAGAACAATTTCACCCTCACGCTCTGTGCTGGTTGAACTAAGGCTCACCCAAGCCGTATTATCCTGTGCTGTCAAAAACTGGGGATTTACACCTTTATCTTCAGTAAGTGCATTAAGTAGCTCAAAATTATTATCCAAAAATAAATAGTCGATGTGATACCGGCTTTGACCATCGTCACACTTAACAGCAAAAACCCATTCCTCATTCATGCAGTCCCAAAAATGATCACAAACACAAATAGGTTTATTGGCAAGGACTGTAATAGCCTCGTTTTCTTTTTTTACCTGATAATGAGTTAAAGAGGTTTGCAATTCATTCATTATATTTACCTCCGACAATAATAAATTCCGATTGGATTTTCACAAAATCTAAGGGATTTAATAACTCTTATATTTTGTTTTCATGAACTGCTCTAACTACTGAAAACATTAAATTTGTGCAAGGTGAGCATTCCCTTAGATTTTCCCTTATGTTATTTTCTCCCTCTTGCTGTTATGAACCCTAATGAGGGAAACTTTAAGGGAAAGAAAAACCTATAACACATTATAACACAAAACAATTAAGGCGTGGGAACTGATTTGATATGCTTGTAAAAATTATGAAAGGACAAAGAAAATGAATCTAATATACGCAAGGTACAATATGTACCACAACAGTATTGACATTACTACATTTGACGGTTACATTCTACGGATTGACTGTAACAAAGCAGAGAAAGGATTAAAAAACACAGCATGGACAGACCATGTACTAAATGCACTGGCAATAGATAATCTGCTTGAAACATGCAACCCATCGGACACCGATGGGTTTGTTTTATCTCAACAACGAAATACAGATATTTATAGATGCAGAGGATAATCAGGAAAGTTTGACATAAAAATGCTTAAAATCTTTTACAAAATGCTTTTAAGCATTTTTCATTTTGCTTTTTAATCTCTTTCAAAATGCCAAAAGAAATATATATCCAAAAGAGCTTATTATTTATACAGAATAAAATTTCTCCAAAGTCGAGAGCATTTTCTCTTGACTGACAGGTTTTGTCAGATGTGCATTCATTCCTGCATCAGTTGTCCTTCTTATATCTTCACTATATGCGTCTGCTGTCATAGCTATTATTGGGACTGTTACAGCGTCAGTTCTTGGCAATGTCCGGATTGATTTTGTAGCGGTCAGACCATCCATCACAGGCATTCTCACATCCATTAACACAGCATTAAAAGTATTCTCAGGCGAATTATTAAAAATATTAACAGCAATCTGTCCATTTTCTGCCGTCATTACTTCAATCCCTTCATCTTCCAGCATAAATTTTGCAATTTCCATATTCAGTGGGGTATCTTCAACTAACAGGACTTTCATGCCGTCCAGATGGGCGTTCCGTTCCTGTATGCTTTCCATTTTATTCTCTTTCTCTGCAATGCCAGACATTATCCCTGTATCAAATGTTACCTCCACAGTAAATTTACTGCCAACTCCCGGCTTGCTTGCTACCTTGATAATCCCCCCCCATCAAATCAACCAGTTTTTTTGTAATAGCCATTCCCAATCCGGTTCCCTTATACCCATTGCAATTTCCGCTATTTTCCTGTGTAAAGGAATCCCAAATTTTTTCCCAAAAATCCGGTTTCATACCAATTCCGGTATCCTCAATCTCAAAATGGTATGTCGCCTTTCCGTCTCCAGCAGAAACCTCCTTTACCTGAAAAAAGATTTTCCCTCCATCCGGGGTAAACTTAATGGCATTTGATAAAATATTGATAAGTACCTGACGCAGATGTAATTCATCGCCAATTAGCAGAGGATGATGGAATATACCAAACTCCCTGACAAAATCCACCTTTCTCTGTGCCAGCAGACTTTCTGCAATTAGTGCACAACCGTTAATCACCTCACGTATATCCATCCGTTCATGGTTCATAACCATTCTGCCGCTTTCAATCCGGCTCATATCCAAAATATCGTTAATCAGGGATAGCAGATGTTTGGAAGAACTGTCAATTTTCCCTAGACAATCAAGAACCCTATCTTTATCATCAAAATGTTTCATGGCAATACCTGTCATTCCAATAATGCCATTCAGGGGTGTCCGTATATCATGGGACATATGGGATAAAAAAGCACTTTTTTCCCTGCTGTTGTTCTCTGCCCGCAAAACGCTCTCTTGTAATGACAGATTTTCTGTTTCCAAAACCGCAATTTTCTTTTTTAACTTTTTCACTGTTTTCTTCTTTTTCATAGCTCCTCCATTCCAGTAATTATCTTGTTTACACAAGTTATTTTATACGATTTCCATCTGATAAACCATAAAGGGCAGATAACAAGTATGTTAAAACTGCGTTAAAAATATGCCGGGCATAGCCCTTATACGGGCTGTTTTCCGGCATATATTTATCTTTATTATTTTTTAGAAAATGCAATCGTTACCACCGTTCCCACATCCACAGTACTTTCCAGACTAAGCTTTGCATGGTGGTACAGAGCACCATGCTTTACTATGGCAAGACCAAGACCTGTTCCACCTACCTTTTTGGAATGGCTTTTATCCACCCGGTAAAAGCGTTCAAACACCCTGTTCTGATGTGATATAGGAATCCCGATTCCCGTATCACGCACAATCATATTCACGCCATCTCCCGTCTGGTTTACCAAAACATCCACCGTACCATTTTCCTTGTTATATTTAATCGCATTGTCACAAAGGTTATAGAGCATTTCCTCCAAAATTTTATGCACGCCTATAATCTCTGCCCTGCCGCCAATCAAATGAAAGGTAATATTCTTCTTATCGGCTTCTTTTTCCAACCGTCCGATTACTTCCTTTGACAATTCATATAAATCCACCGTTTCCTTTTCATAAGGAATACTCTGCCCGTCAAGTTCAGAAATCTTAATAATATCATTGACTAACGTAATCAGCCGCTGTGCCTCATCATAAATGGATTTTGAAAAGTCAGTCACATCATTTTCCAGAACATCGCCTGCTTTCATCAGTTCGGCAAAGGTCGGGTAGGTCAGCGGTATTACTACCGCCTTCCCCCCTAAGAACCGTACGTGA
>CAQBGY010000362.1 GCA_948759685.1 uncultured Eubacterium sp. | reverse complement strand
TGTATAAAATTTTCAAAGTTCACAAATTTCTGCTTGACTTTTTATTTGCAGACTGATTTTATAATATCACGAGAAACACCATATTCAAGAAACACTCCGCTGAAATGTTAAACGCTGCATCGGATTTATGCAGAAATAACTTCCCGTTTGTTGCATTCAGTTTAGCATATTTATAGAATATCTACAAGATTCCGTGTGTGAAAAAGCAAAAAGAATGAATTCTTCATTTGACAATGTGGCAAAGAGCTTATGACACAAGACGAGATCGCCGTTATAGACGGGGGCAAGTGCATTTTACAGGTGCGCGGTGTGCGCCCGTTCTTTTCGGATAAATTTGACATCACAAAGCACCCGAAATACAAGTACCTTTCCGACGCAGACCCGAAAAACGCCTTTGACATGGAAAAGCACATCAAACGCCGCTCCGTCATTGTGAAGCCGGAGAAAGAATTTGACTACTACAAGATTGACGGGGCAGATTTACAGGAGGACACAGAGAATGAATAGACGTATCAAGAAAAAAGTCGCTATCCGCAAATGCGAGAAATCATGTGATACAATGCTGAAAATTTGGCGTGAAGCCAAAGTAGAGGAAGAATTTTTACAGGCAAAGAAAAATATGTATGCCCGCAGGATTGCGATAATTCGAAAAGGCGGGCTGAAATAACCGCCGATAAAAGATTATTCCTGTCGGGAATGGACGCAGGAAGATGTAGACGCTCTTTATACGGAATGGCAGGAACAACTTGAATTGATGAAACAGCGGTATCAATTTACGAAGTCTATTCCATACTCTATTGACGGAGTAATTTCTGGTGTGTTTGGTCTAGAATCTAATGACCCACCTGTATCTGCTCTTGGTTCTACTATCATTACTTTGCCAAACGGCTCTATGACCGTTTAAGGTCACGGCTTATGCAGGCTGTCCTATTATATTTTACTGTTCACCTTTCTTCTTGGATATATCTACACTGTTCTATCAGTTAGCTAAAATAATTCATATTATCTGTTGAAAGGTTCGCATAGAAATGTTATAATGAACCCTACATTTTAACACTAGACTTTTCGGCTATGGTATATTTTAGGGAACATGGAGGTGAGAAGCAATGAATACTTATAAAACAGCGGAAGTTGCTGCTATAATCGGAATACACCCTAATACAGTACGGTTATACGAAAAACTGAATTTGATACCTAAACCGGAGCGTCTACCAAATGGTTATCGTGTATTTACAGAGTTTCATGTAAAGCAATGTAAACTAATACGTCTTGCATTTCAGATAGAGGTATTACAAAACGGGCTACGAAAGAAAATCGCACAAATGCTTACGGTATCGGCAACAGGAGATTTTGATACTGCAATTACAATTACCAAAGAATACCTAAAACAGATTAAGCAGGAACGCCAGAACGCAGAAGAAGCAATTGAAATTGTGAAAGATATTTTATCCAGTGAAGTTCGTGAAAGCTCAACACAGCTAAAAAGAAAAGATGTATCAGAGCTACTCGATATTTCTATGGACACATTACGAAATTGGGAAATGAATGGTCTACTTACTGTAAAGCGAAAAGATAATGGGTATCGTGTCTATACTGATGAAGATATACAACGCCTAAAAATTATTCGCTCATTAAGATGTGCTAATTATTCCTTACAAGCAATCTTGCGGCTATTACAGCAACTATCAAAAAATCCCAATACGAATATTCGCATTGTCTTAAATACTCCAAAACAAACTGATGACATTATTTCAGTTTGTGACCGGCTTATCATTTCGCTTTTAGCGGCAGAAAAAAATGCAAATGCCCTTTCCTCTATGTTGCATGATATGAAAGAAAAATTTTCTTAACCCTACACTTTGCCACCAATGTTTTCATTGGTGGTATTCTTATTTCACGAAAACAAAAAGGAGGACTTATCATGCAGACTGTAATCAATGTGGAGCAGTTGTCAAAATCCTACGGCAATCTGCTTGCGGTAGACAAACTTAGTCTATCTGTAAAATGTGGGACTGTTTACGGGCTTCTTGGCGCAAACGGAGCGGGAAAAAGCACAACGATTGAATGTATCTTAGGCACAAAAAATGCCGACAGCGGAACAGTATCAGTCTTGGGGTGCGACCCCAAAAAAGACAGACACCGCCTGTTTCAGAACGTCGGCGTTCAGTTTCAGGAGGGCGATTATCAACCGGAAATTAAAGTTTCAGAACTATGTGAAGAAACCGCTTGTCTTTATGAAGCGCCTGCTGACTGGAAAAAACTTTGTGAACAATTTGGAATAGGAGGTAAGACTGCTCACGCGGTAAAGAGTTTGTCCGGCGGGGAGCGTCAACGCTTATTTATCGTGCTTGCCTTAATCCCAAACCCGGAATTAGTATTCCTTGATGAATTGACTACCGGGCTTGACGCAAAAGCTCGGCGTGATGTTTGGAAAATATTATCTGAATTAAAAAGCAAGGGATTGACTATCTTTTTAACTTCTCACTTTATGGACGAAGTGGAGACCCTATGTGATGAAATCTGTATTTTGAGAAATGGAAAAGCCGTATTTTTCGGAACTGTTGAACAGGCAAAGGAAGCCAGTAAGTGCGAAAACTTTGAGGACGCTTATCTTATACTTTCCGGCGAGGAGGTGGAGAAAGAATGAAATCATTTAGAATACTCTTAAAAAACGAATTGAAATTGAACATCAGAAACATGAATATGGTCATTTTCGCTGTCATTATGCCATTGATTGTTTTGATTATTCTAGGCTTCATTTACGGAACAAAACCAGCCGCAGACGGAGCAGCATATACTTTTATGGAACTGTCCTTTGGCGCACTATGCTGCATCTCCATTTGTGCGGGTGGGCTGATGGGCTTACCCCTTGTCGTATCAGAATATCGGGAACGAAAAATTTTGAAACGCTTTCAAGTTACCCCTATTAGTCCGGCAAAATTACTTTTGATAGAATTTTTGATTTACGTTATCTATTGCATTGTGTCAATGCTTACCCTGTTCCTTGCCGCCATGCTGTTTTGGAAAATAAAAATACATGGTTCTTTCCTCTTGTTTTTGGGAAGTTGGCTTTTAACTATGGTATCGACTTTGAGTATAGGATTGTTAGTTGGGGGGATTGCGAAAAACATGAAAAGCGCAAGTGTGATTGCCTGTATTCTGTATTTCCCCATGCTGATGTTTTCGGGAGCGACACTTCCCTTTGAGGTTATGCCTATTATTATGCAGAAGATTATTAGTGTCTTGCCATTGACACAGGGTATGCAGCTAATGAAAGCAGCATTTCTTGGAATACCGCTTGAAAACGCATTGCTTCCAGTTATTATCATGAGTGCTGTCACTCTAATTTGTTTTGGTATCTCTATCAAATGTTTCAAGTGGGAATAATTCTCCAGAGGGGTTCCCATGCATCTGGGTGCTTTCTGCGGCTGGCGTTTCTGACAATACTGCATCACTTCCTGATGGGATAAAACAGGGAAAAATTTTCTCTGTTTTTCACAAATATCAACATACCTTCCCAGAAGAAACCTCCTTTATCTTCGGCTCAAGCGGATTGAGTCCGAGCATTAGATAACGGAACTGTTCTTCCGTAAGTTCTGCCGCCTGTGCTGTAGTGCGCGGCCAAGAAAAGGAACCAGCCTCATGACGCATATACAGGAGGCAAAAACCGTACCCATCCAGAGCAATCCTTTGATTCGGTCAGACCTGCGCCCGCAGAAAAGAAAAAGTGTCCCTCTCCAGGGATAAATGATATACTGTTTAAGATACTGTGGATTGGTTTTCTAATCCTGCCACACAGATGGTTGACACCCTGTCTAAAAGCCACCAGGGTAGTGCGGTAATCCATCTGTGCATCTTTTGGGCAGTACTGGTATTTGTCAAAACGGCAGTGGGACCAGTTGGAGCAGCGGAAAGGACTGTACTTCGGACAGTCAGAGGTACACTGGCGGTCAAAGGGGCATTTGCGGTAGTTGCTGCACTCCAGGGGTATCTTACATTTATGTGTAAGAGAGCGGTGGAGTTTGATCTCCTTGCCGACAGTAGATTTATCTTTGCCAATGGTCTGTGCAATAGCTGTTTTTGTAGAACCATTGATGATCCCGGTAAGGATGATGCGTCTTTCTACGAGAGTCAGATGGGAAAAAGCATTCGTATTATTAGTATTATTCATATGCTGCCTGCCTTTCCGGCAGCTGTCAGGCAGATAAAGTGTAAGACAAAATGCAGCATTTGAGCAAGTGGAAACGGTGAAAGACTAAAATCCACTTCGCCCCTTTCAAAGTGGAAATAAACTTTTCACTTCAGTTATTAAAAAAGAATCGAAAAAGAATAAGAAAACTACTTGACTTTATATATGGTATTTGATATAATCCCGAGTTTGACACTTGTGAAAGCAAAAAACGGCTACAGACCCTGTAA